>CAZMAC010000090.1:0-9672 GCA_964564085.1 uncultured Hyphomicrobiaceae bacterium | reverse complement strand
CGCGCACCGTTTCCGATTTGTCGATCGTAACCTGAACCTCGATCCGATCATTTGACGACTGAACATGATAGATCCCAGCCTCGGGCTGATCTTTTTTTCCGGAGACGCCGACATCGCCAGCAAGACCTGGGTTCATGAAAAGACATGAGAGCCCGATAGCGGCAAAGGCTGTAAGGACACCCTGCCAGATCGAACTTTTTGAGTTAAATTGTTGGCAACTCGGTCTATCTTGCTGCCGTCCGCGTAAAGTATTCTGTGCCCACATTATAAACTTCCCCCAAAACCCATTCTCGCCATCAGCTGCTCAGCCACGGCTACTATGTTTACTGGCCAGGTAGTCGGCTCACACCCTGCTGATTTAATAATATCTGGTTCGCTCCAAATTCATCCCTCCCGGAATCATTGGGAACGGAATAATCGGTGCCTTCCGTTGAGCGCCAGATTTTCACTCTTGGCCCGCCAACCACCGGAGCCGCGCCATTATTTCTATTATCATTAATGAGATTTTCGTAGATGATCGTTCCCGGGATCTCGACTTCATCCGATCCCGCAATACGATTCAGCGTCAGCGAAAGCTCGCCGGCTTGGCCAGCCAAGGCGAGAACTTGCGCTTCTTCGGTTGTGACTTCCAGCGTCACGGCTTTGGCCGGCGTAGGCTGGCCTTGCCGTTGTGTAAGCTGGTCGACGGCCAGGACACGCAAGCCTTGAAGCAGAACTTTGACCGCGGAAGCGTCTTTCCGAGCTGTTTCCGGTCCGCTTTTCAAACCGTAAATATGCAGAACATCGACCCGGTCTTCCGGTTGTATGAATCCGGCAACCCCGGCAATCTCATTCACGCGGATCGTAACGGCTTTCATGCGTTCGCCAAGCCTGGAGATAATGGTATCGGCTGTGCCGTAGCCCTGCAGGTTTTTCCGAAGAACCAGTTCGTTCGCCCCCATCTCCTGCAGGACGATGCGAGTTTCTTTTCCGCCGAGCATTGCCTCGACCGAGGTAAAAGCCCCTTGCGGCAAGGCCTGTTGCGCGGGCCATTGAATAAGCTTGACGGATTCCTCATCAAGCTTATCCCCGTATTTGAGAGACTTGGTGGCCACCACGATCGACTGGGTGGGGCTGACAGCCGCGATCTGCTCTTGCGGATTCGCGGACTGGCTAACAAGCCAAGCCCGCGTCATCAAGGCGGCAATGCCGGCGCAAAACAATGCTGCAACAATCATAACAACATGCGTTATGCGCATAGCAAGCCTCCACTCTCAAAAATATGCTAAAACCGCAAGGTTATAACGATCCAAAGATGCATTAACCCGTGGCCGTGTTCGCAGTAGTGAGCGTGGCATCAATGTTCTGGAAGATTCCGTCAATATTCACGCCAACGGCTGTGATGGTTAGGACGACGGCGGCCGTAACAATGCCGAGCAATACGGCATATTCGACCATTGAAGCGCCGCGCTCATCGCGGGCAAAGCGCTTGATAAGTGCAAGAGGAGATATCGTCATGGGAGTTCACTCCAGCTGTAAACGTTTAACACGATTGGGTACTTTTGAGGGGTCCAACTTTCCTAGGCAACGGCCCCCCAATTGCTTTGCGCAGTCACATGCTGCGACCCAATGCGATTTAAATGAAACTACCTACCACTGCGCAACCGCACGCCGGTTGTGCTTTTCGAGTCAAAGCGCGCAGAAATTGAAAATGCGATTTGCAAGAGGAATCTGCATAGCCACTACGCCGCCGAGGCCAAGGGGTGATGGTTCAGTATTGACGGTTTCAGGCTTGAATAGACTGAGTTGATAGTAATCTTACTTTTTTCTGAGACCTTTATTTCGCTGTCAAAATAGAATTTAAGATATTAGGCGCTGAATAACTTTGTAAAATTTTAAGAATTGATACGTAAAAATAGCTAAGGACATTTGCTAGGTTCATTTTTTTACTATTCATTAACAAACTGCAGTATCTACTTATAAGATAAAATACGGATTTTTCTGCAAATCACAAAATTGCCAGACTATCGCCTGATGTGGTCAAAAACACAGTGTGACCCCATGTGGCAGCAGAGCAACAAAAGAGGTATAATTAGCAACTACCATCAAAAGTGTTGATAGTGAGAGAAGGTCTGGATGGGATTTTGGCGTGAAAGCTTTGTAACTGACCAGTTATCTTGCTTTCTGTTTAGGTGATAGACTAGCGATTAAGCTGTGTAATTTAGCACAAATCGAGGTTTTCAGGAACAATTTGTGTAAAATTGTTTCCTAAACTTTACCTTATCCGATGCATTTCTTGTGTCATGAGCAGTTCAAGGCCCCCTTGTGTTTGGCTTCTCGTGCCTCATTCGAGCCGTGATTCTAAAATGCAAATGCCCAATTATCCAGCAATCAATTGGACTTAGCCAAACGCAGCTCTGCTATCCAAAAGGGGTAGACACGGAAATATCCGAAAGCATGCTATGCAAGGGCGGGGGCCGGACGCCTCTCCATTCTCACCAAACCGGATAAGCGTCTCGGGCTATGAGACATTCAATCAGAGCTGTATCCGGTGCAATCGCACCAGACCGTCAGCTCTGATCATCTATCGATCGCAGTGAGCCAAGCGCGACCGGCGCCGGTCTGAGCTGCAATTGATTGGGCTAAACGCTTGTCAATCCGTGCTTACTCATAGGCAGCGACCTTATGCGCTCTTTCGTCAGCTGATAGATGGCATTGGCTATTGCCGGGCCGATTGGCGGCACGCCTGGTTCGCCGACACCGGTCGGATCGGCATCTGATGGTACGATATGGACTTCAACGACTGGCATCTCATTGATCCGCAACGGAATATAGTCGTGGAAGTTCGACTGTTGAACCTCGCCGCCGTCCAGCGTGATCTCGTCATGCAGGATCGCGCCGAGCCCAAAACCGACACCGCCCTCCATCTGCGCCTTGATGACATCCGGATTGACCGGCACGCCGCAATCGACGGCGCAAACGACTCGGTCGACCTTGATCTTGCCGTCGACAAGCCGGACATCGGCGATCTGTGCGACATAGCTATTGAAGGACTCATGCACCGCAACGCCGCGTGCGGTTCCCTCCGGAACAGGCTCGCCCCAGCCGGCTTTTTCCGCTGCGAGGTTGAGCACGCCGAGATGGCGCGGGTGCTCAGCCATCAGGCTGCGGCGAAAGGCGACCGGGTCCATGCCGGCCGCTTCGGCAAGTTCATCCATCACGGACTCTACCACATAAGCAGTATGGGTATGTCCGACCGAGCGCCACCAAAGGACGGGTACGCCAACGGATGTTGTGTGCAGATCGACATAAAAATTCGGGATTTGATATGGCGTCTGGTCAGCGCCTTCCACCGAGGTGGCGTCGACACCGTTTTTGACAAGCGCGGTCTCGAAAGGCGTACCGCCCAGGATCGACTGTCCGACAATACGGTGATGCCAGCCAACAATCTTGCCGTTCGCGTCCAGCCCGGCACGGACTTTATGGACATAGATCGGGCGATAACGGCCGCCGCGAATATCGTCCTCGCGGGTCCAGATCAGCTTAACGGGTGCGCGTCCGTTAATCGCCTTGGCGATGGAAACGGCTTCGAATGTAAAATCGCCCGCTGGATTGGCGCGACGCCCGAAACTGCCGCCTGCATAAAGCGTATTGATGACAACCTGCTCGGGCTTGAGCCCGGTGACAGACATCGCAATCGGATGATCGATTGAGGGAAACTGACATCCCGACCAGATCTCGCATTTATCGGCGCTGAGCCGAACCGCGCATGTCATCGGCTCCATCGGCGCATGGGCGAGATAGGGGAACTCATAGACGCCTTCGATGACCTTGTCGGCATTCTCAAGCGCTGTCTCGGCATTGCCATCGTTCCGGACGATCGTGCCTTGCTTCTCGAATTCGGTCTTATACTCCTCAATGATCTCATCGCTGCTGCGTTTTTCCGCCTCGCTGTCATCCCACTCGATCGTGAGCAGATCGCGGCCGCTTTTCGCCGCCCAAAAGCCGGTCCCGAGCACGGCGACCCCGGTCGGGATCTGAACCACATCGACAACGCCCGGCACCTTTTTAGCCTCACTTGCGTCAAACGACTTGACCTTGCCGCCGAAAAGAGGGCTGCGCGCGACAACACCGGTCAGCATGCCGGGAAGCTCAAAGTCCATCGCAAAGACAGCCCTGCCATGTGCTTTGTCGGGGCTGTCCTTACGCGGCAGGGATTGGCCGATCAGCTTGAAGTCCTTCGGGTCTTTCAGCTTGATCTCGGTCGGCGTCTCTAAAGTTGCCGCTTTTTCGACGAGCGCTCCGAAAGATTGTGCTTTGCCCGATTTCTTATGCTGCACATTGCCGTTTTCGACCGTGATCTCGCCGGCCGGAACGTTCCAGCTCTGAGCTGCGGCTTCGACCAGAAGCGCGCGGGCTGCTGCGCCGGCTTCACGGAGCTGTTTGTAAGAATTCGCAATCGCTGTGGAGCCGCCGGTCCCCTGCGCACCGAAGAGCAGATTGTTGTATTTTTCGGGATTGAACGGTGCGAACTCGACTTTGACTTGCGCCCAATCGGCGTCGAGCTCTTCAGCCAGAATGGTCGGAATACCGGTCGTCGTGCCCTGGCCCATCTCGAAATGCTTGGAGATAACGGTCACGGTGCTGTCCGGGGCGATGCGCAAGAAAGCATTCGGCGCCAGCTCGCCCGATCCCGCGGCCATTGCCGCGCGCCGTCCGCCCGGCAGGGTAAACCCAATAATAAGTCCCGTGCCCACGAGCCCCGCACCCTTGATGAAATCCCGGCGGCTTGCTTTGGTGTCGCTGATATATTGTCCTCTCATGTCAGCCCTCCAAGCTTTCAGCCGCATCATGGATAGCGCTGCGGATCCGGTGATAGGTGGCGCAGCGGCAAACATTGCGCGCCATCGCCTCTTCCTGGTCGATATCGTCGTCGGTCGGTTTGGAATTCGCGTTTAAAAGGCCGATTGCCGCCATGATCTGACCTGGCTGACAGTAACCGCACTGGATGACCTGGTTCTTCTCCCAGGCTTCGAACACTGCGTCGGCGACCTTGCCGCTGACGCCCTCGATGGTCGTTACGGCTTTTCCATCGACATCGCTGACAAGCGTGACACAGGAAGCTGTAACTTCGCCATCGACATGAACCCGGCAAGCGCCGCATTGCGCCATACCGCAACCGAATTTGGTTCCCATCATGCCGAGCTCGTCCCGCAGGACCCAAAGCAGCGGTGTATCAGGGGGCGATGAAATTTGATGTTCTGATCCATTGACCGTAATACGCGTCATCAGGTCCTCCAGAAAAAGGGGCGGGTGAGAGAAAGCTTTTTGGGGAATTGGGAGTTGCGAAGGAGGTTCGCAAGGGCGGTTAGAGCATGTTCAGTTCACTGCGGATTCCCGAAAATGCTCTAACTTTATGTGATTATTTGCTACTTATGATTTTGGATCAAACAAATCCAAATCACTGCGATCTTAGGACCGGGTTTCTTCCGGCGCATATTTAATCGAGCAGCCATAAGGCCGTGCGACAGATTTGGCGACGGGTTCGCCATTTTTAACCGCATTGAGCGCGGCGCTTACATAATTGGTCGCGCCTTCAATGTCGGCTTTATCGGCGGTCGGCTTGTCGTCAATGCCGCCCATGAAGGCAAGTTTACCTTCTGCGTCGATGACGTACATGTGCGGCGTGGTGCGGGCCTCATAGGTCCGGCCAATCGTGCCTTTCTCATCGAGGATAACATGGGCTGGCGCGGCATTCCGGCTGGTTGTCAGTTCATCGGCCTTCGCAGGGGAAACATGGCCCTGCTCGCCCGGTGCGGAGGAAATCACGCTCAGCCAGACGACGCCGTCTTCAGCGGCCTGGTTTTGCAGCTCTTGCATATTGCCAGCGCTATAATGCTTACGCACATACGGGCAATCATGATTGGTCCATTCCAAGACCACCGTCTTTCCGCGCAGATCGGCGAGCGAGACCTGATTGCCTTTCGTATCGATGCCGGTAAAGGCCGGAGCCTCCTTACCGATTTCAGGCTTGGCGATGGCAGCCGTGGTGACGGCTGAGAGCGCGCCAAATGCCATCGCTGCGCCAAGTGCAAGCATTTTCCGTTTGACCATTGCCATGTCTAACGTTCTCCTTTGGCTTGTTTGAGGGGAGGGGAGGGAAGCGCCGCAACGCGATCGAGCACGATCGACTCCGTCAGGAGTTGCGGCAGGATTTCCGGCTTGCTGCCAGGAGCGCCGGAATAGAGTAAGTAAAGAGGAACGCCGACGCGGCCATGCGCCTTGAGCAAGGCGGTAATCTCAGGTTCGCCATTCGTCCAATCGCCAACCAGATAGGCAATGCCGCGCTCGTTGAAGGCGTCGGCAATGTTGTCCGATCTCAGGGCAACGCGCTCATTGACTTTACAGGTGATGCACCAGGCCGCGGTCAGATTGACGAAGACCGGCTTTTTCTGTCCCAAGAGCTCATCGAGACGGGCTTGCGTGAAGCGGTCGGATTTCGGTCCGCTTGTCTCTTGAGCGTTAACCGACGCCAATGATGGCTGGCCGCCACTATTGCTTGCCAAACCCCAGGAACCGATACCGATCGCGGCCAGGGCGATTGCGGCGATGGCGCCGTTTTGCAAGGTTGTGGCATATGGCGTCCGGCCAGACAGCCAGGCTGCAAACGCAACGCCGACAAGCGCGATGACACCGGCAAGGACGCCGTCGCTCCCCTGCTGGACGCTGAGCACCCATAACAGCCAGCCAGCCGTTGCATAAAGCGGGAAGGCCATGATTTGCTTGAAGGTCTCCATCCAGGCACCCGGCTTAGGCAACCAGCGGCCGAGAGCAGGGGAGAGGCTGAGCAGCACGATCGGCAAAGCAAAGCCGAAGCCCAACATAAGCAAAACGGCAAAGACGATTGGCGTTGGCTGGCTAAAAGCGTAACCCATTGCTGCGCCCATAAAGGGGGCTGTGCAGGGTGTCGCGACGACGGTTGCCAGGACGCCTGTAAAAAAATAGCCCACAACGCCGGGACGCTGCGTCAGACTATCCCCCAGCCCGGTGACGCTGCTGCCGATCGTAAAGACGCCCGACAGATTGAGGCCTAGTCCAAGGAACAGCGCCATCATCGCCAGAACGAAGACTGGCGAGTGGAATTGCATACCCCAGCCGATCCCTGCTCCGCCGGCCTGGAGCGCAACGAGAATAGCTCCGATGAGGGCAAAGCTTGCAAGCACACCTGCAAGGTAGAGAATACCCTTTTGCCGCCGTGTCTCGCCATTGCCTGCATCCTTAGCAAGCGAGAGTGCTTTCAGGGATAAAACCGGGAAAACGCAAGGCATCAAATTTAAGATCAGCCCGCCAAGAAATGCAAAACCCAGAGCGAGGGTGAGCGATAAGCCCCCGGCCGTTTCACCTCCCACAGGTGCGGCAGCGGAAGGCGGCGCGGCGATCTGAAGCTCGGCGGGCGTTGCGCTAATGCTATAGCCAAGGCGCTCTGTCTTACCGTCCGCGTTTCGCGTTTCGACAGCGAGCACGCCGGCCAGAGCAGCCGGTTTTTTATCCCCGACAGCATCGCCCTGGCCCATGGTCATAACCAGATCGCCGCCATCGAAGGCAGCGTTTTGCACCGAAGCATGATTGATGTATCCCCATTCGAGGGGAAAAAATCGAAATGCGCTATTCGGGGGCAGCTTGTTGCGGACGTCGTCGATTTTGACGGCCACCTGATTATCGCGGAAATCAAAGCTTGCCGGCCAGGGCATCGGTTCCGGCACATTTTTCCGTGCCTCGGCAATGAGCGGGGCGCTAGCGGATGGGCGCGGCGAGATCGCGCCATTGATCAGAGGCAGGCTTAGCTCGACCGGCGCTTGTTCCGGAATGCAGATTTCCTCGCAAACCAGCCATCGGACATCGGCCTTGATATCGAAGCTCGAACCGGACGCCGTTTCAGGGATGGTGATATTCGACAGAAGAATGACTTCGTCGGAATAGCCGTAATTTGTGAGAGGACCGACGGGTATCGCCTCGGGCAAGGGCCATTGAATGGGGCCCGTCTCGGTGCCGGCGGGGAGTTTCCAGGAAATATGCGTCGGCTCACCCGAATCGCCCGGATTGATCCAGTAAGTGTGCCAGCCCGGCGTAATCACCTGACGCAGGGCAAGCGTGACATTGTCGCCGGGGCGCACGGCTGCTTTTTCCGCAAGCAATTCAACCTGAACCTTAAGCGGCCGGTCAATTTGAGTCTGGGCTTGGGACAATGAGGATTGTAGCGTCACGAACGCAAAGACAGCGAAGACGACGCTTTTGAGAATGAGGGCGAACCGTTTGGTCATGATAGCTGTTCTCTTTGCCCCTCTGATCCGTATTGAAGACAACACAGGATCTACGGGCCATATGCGTCCGCGAATTTGGCCGTTCAAGATCGCCGATG
The DNA here is from genome assembly GCA_964564085.1 of uncultured Hyphomicrobiaceae bacterium. Classification (GTDB taxonomy): domain Bacteria; phylum Pseudomonadota; class Alphaproteobacteria; order Rhizobiales; family Rhodomicrobiaceae; genus JAHQVI01. Next base: position 1,274 of record CAZMAC010000090.1, on the reverse strand, counting down.
CGGTTTCCGACGCCCGCATCCTGCGACATTTATGGTCACGATGCCTATCGAAGAGGCGAAGCTGTATTTGCGACCCGTTTCGATCCAAGGCGGGTGGTTTGCCACTCACTGAAAGCATGAAAGCGGACCGGTTGGAACAAACTTTGCTTCAAAGTTATTTTACTTGTATCCGCGATTGGCGCTCGGGCTGGCGCTGTGCGGAGACCGTTCAATTGAATACTGCTTTTGCACAACGGGCGATTCATGTCCGCTTAAAGGTCTACTGTGAGGTTTAACCCATCGCGTTAAGCCTAAGATGAAAATATGAGGTTTTCTCTTATGTCAGCGCCTCAAATTCGCCTAAAAAAGACGAATGGTCAGGGATACTCAATGGGCACGTTAAAACGCAGAAACGGAGGCTCTCCGAATGCCTGCGTTTACATTTTTGACTTTTGAGTAGCCCTCTTTCTCCAACCGGGGCGGTTGCCGGATAGCGGTCAGCCGGAAATGCATGAATCGCCGCAACTTCATCAAGATTGCGAGTGCTTTGCCGCTTGTGACAGCATGGCCGTTGAAGCAGCTCAATGCGCAGTCTGGGGATGGCCAGCCTGCGCCTGCTAATGACATTGTTTTTTCTGAAGACTGGCTGCTCAATCAGGCCGAGACACTTGCCAATCAAGAATTTGAGCAACCCGCGCTCAATCTGCCATCTGAACTAAGCGATCTGAATCGTCAGAGATATGAAGCGATCCAATTCAAGCCCGATCAGGCTTTATGGAAAAACGAGCCTTCGAAATTCGAGCTTCAATTCTTTCACACCGGGTTCCAGTATAAAAATCCGGTCCAGATCAATCTCATCGAAGGCGATCGCGTCCAGCCTTTTCCCTACTCGACAGCGCTTTTCGATTATGGCGAGCCGCTGACGCCCCCGCCGCCGGACTCCGCATCCGGTTTTTCCGGCTTACGTGTCGATGCGCCGATCAACCGGCCGGATGCGAAAGATCCCGCGCTCGTTTTTCAGGGTGCCAGCTTTTTCCGCGCGCTTGCCGCCGGTCAGGTCTTCGGCATTACGGCGCGCGCAATCAGCATCAACACGGCGCAAGCCGCGGGCGAGGAATTTCCGTTCTTCCGGACCTTGTGGATCAAAAAGCCAAACCCGCAAGACCGCCTTTTGACGATTTATGCCTTGCTCGATGGGCCAAGCGTGGCTGGCGCCTATAAATTCAGCGTCGATACCGTCCGTCATACGCTGATTGATGTCGATTGCTCGATTTTTCCCCGTAAAGATTTGATCA
>CAZMAC010000089.1:0-9691 GCA_964564085.1 uncultured Hyphomicrobiaceae bacterium | reverse complement strand
GCTTCACTGTTGCAAATTTACGGCAGTGCGTGACTGTTCCTGTCTGTCATATTATAGTATGATTTTGAAATAACATATTCCGAAGCTTTTCTGCCGAAAAGCGAGCGATGCAAAGGGCGTAAATGAACGCATTCGATTTTCCGCGCGAGATCGAGGACGCCACTGTCAGGCGGAAAGTCGTATCGTTATTGCGTGATAAGGGGATGACCCTACCCACATTCGCCCAGCTTTCCGATCCGGAGCTGATCCCTGCCCCCGTTGCATCGCGGCTGCGATATGTGGAAATGAATGCACCCGATCCGGCCAACCTTTTCCGCGTGCATTGGTTCAATGAGCGCGCGCGTCAAGGGCTGACGAAGATCCCGGAGCATATTGTTCTGCCCGAGAGCTTCACGGGCGTCCCGGCCAAGATTGTCGTCGCTCTGGGGGCGCTCTTTCCGATGATTTCCGCGCATAAAGTGCTGGCTGCTTATGCCTGCCTTGCGCCGCGCCTCGTTTCCGGGCGTTTTGACCCGAATACCCAGCTCGCTATTTGGCCATCGACAGGGAATTACTGCCGGGGGGGCGTGGCGATCTCGCGGATCCTTGGATGCCGCGGGGTCGCCGTGCTGCCGGAAGGCATGAGCCGGGAGCGCTTTGCCTGGCTTGCAAAATGGGCGGCCGATCCAGCCGCTATTGTGAAGACGCCGGGGACTGAGAGCAACGTCAAAGAGATTTACGATGCCTGCGACGAGCTCGCCCGCGATCCGGCGAATGAAATCGTCAATCAATTCAGCGAATTCGGAAACCATCTCGGTCATTACGCCTGTACCGGCCCGGCGTTTGAGAAGATTTTCGTCAGTCTGGCGCAAGAGAACAGCGCTTTGCAGCCCTTTGCCTTCGTGGCTGCCAGCGGATCGTCGGGGACGCTCGCAGCCGGGGATTATCTGAAGGACAGGCTGGGCGCGAAGATTGCCGTTGTCGAGCCGGTCGAGTGCCCAACCTTGCTCTATAATGGGTATGGCGAGCACAATATCCAGGGAATCGGCGATAAGCATGTACCGCTTATCCATAATGTCATGAACACGGATTTCGTCATTGCCGTCAGCGACAAGGCGGCGGACGGCCTGAACGCCGTGTTCAATACCGACAGCGGCAAGGCGTTTCTCCGAGAGGAGCGCAAGCTTCCCGATAGCCTTGTTGCGGCATTGAAATTTTTCGGTCTTTCAGGGATCTGCAATATTCTGGCAGCGATCAAACTGGCGAAATACCGTAAGCTTGGCGAGAATGACGTGATTCTGACATTGGCCACCGATGGGGCGGATTTGTACGAGAGCGAATTGCAGAGTTATCTTGCCGCGAACTATCCGCAAGGGCTAAGCCAAACAGAGGTGGCAAGTCTGGTCGCCCGTTATCTCGATGCGGCTGGAACGGATCACTTGCTCGAGGCGAGCGAACAGGACAAAGCGCGTATTTTCAATCTCGGTTATTATACCTGGGTGGAGCAGCGCGGTGTGACGCTGGCTGATTTTGAAAAGCGCCGCGACCAAAATTTCTGGCGCAGCCTTCGTGAGCTTCTCCCGATCTGGGATGAGATGATTGAAAGCGTCAATAAGGATGCCGGCGTCCTTGCGGCTTGAGAGGAAATCCGATGGTGATGGCAAACGACCATGAAGCGCGGCCCAAAGATTATCTCGATTTACGCGCGGATACGGAAAAACGCGATCGCAGCCTGCGCGAAAAAGTCATGTCGCTGGAGGAGGCAGCGACGCTGATCAATCATGGCGAGCATGTCGCGCTTGGCGGTTGTACCATGTCGCGCACGCCGATGGCCATGATCTGGGCTCTCATCCGGGCCGGGCGGCGTGATCTGACGGTTTCGCGCAGCATTGTCTCCAGCGAAGGCGATTGGCTTTATGCCTCGCGCGCCTCGCCGCACATCATCACGAGCTGGTTCAGCCAGGGTATCGTCTGGGGCGTATCGAAAGTCATGCGCCATTACAGCGAGAGCGGCGCAGCGCGGTTTAGCGAATGGAGCCATATGGGGCTTGGCCTACGCTACCGGGCCGGGGCGATGGGAGTGCCGTTCATGCCGGTGCGCTCGATGATTGGGTCACAAATTGCCAAACGGCTCGGTGATGCCGTCAAGGAGATGGAATGCCCGTTCACGGGGGAAAAGCTTCTTCTTGTTCCCGCGCTTAATCCGGATGTTGCGCTGATCCATGTACAGCGCGCCGATCCTTACGGCAATGCGCAGATCGATGGATTGCAGTTTATGGACATGGATATCGCCATGGCCGCCAAGCGCGTCATTCTGACGACGGAGCGGATTGTGTCTAATGATCAGATTCGCCGCGTCCCCGATCAAACCCGTATCCCCTTCTTTACGGTCGATGCGGTTGTCGAGGCGCCTTTCGGTTGTGCACCGCATGAATGCTACGGCCAATATGAGCCATTTTTCGACCATATGGATCGGTATACAAAACAGGTGAATAGCGACCCGGTCGATGGAATGCAGACCTATTTGAACGATTATGTTCGCGAACCGAAGAACTGGGCGGCCTATCTGGCCAAACTTGGCGTCGATGCGATGCTCGACGCAGCGCGGCGCGGGCGGAGTATTTCCAATGACTGAGCGCTCCAATTACACAGCTTCCGAATTGCTCGCAGTGAGCAGCGCAAGGCTTCTGAAGGATGGCCAGATCGTTTTCGCCGGTGTCGGCATTCCGCTTCTGGCGGCAACGCTTGCCCAGCGGCTTCACGCGCCGGGCCTGACGATCCTGTTCGAAGGCGGCGTTATCGGCCCGTTCATCGTGCCCGGAGAATTGCCGCCGTCCACGAACGAACAGCGCTGTACGCGGCGGGCCAATATGGTCATGCCGATCACCGACGTGCTCCTGCTCTTGCAGCGCGGTTATGTCGATGTCGGTTTCATGGGCGGTGCGCAGATTGACCGCTATGGCAATCTCAACAGCTCCTTCATCGGCGATCCGGACAATCCAAAGACCCGCCTGCCGGGCTCGGGGGGCGGCAACGACATCTCCAGCCTCACACAAATGATCGTCGCGATGAAACACGAGAAGCGGCGTTTTGTCGAACAGGTGGACTACATAACCAGCCCCGGCTTTTTATCGGGCGCCGCAAGCCGGGCCGAAGCGGGTCTCATCGCAGGCGGCATGTACCGGGTGGTCACCGATCTGGCGATACTCGGTTTCGACCCTGAGAGCCGCGATATGGTTGTGCTTGCTTTGCATCCCGGGGTTGAGATGACCCAGGTCCAGGACAATACCGGTTTCGAGCTTGAGGCAAGTCTGGGCGTCACGCGCACCGAGCCGCCGCGTCTTGATGAGTTGAACGTGCTTCGTGAACTTGATCCGGAGCGTCTTTATACCGCATAAATCCAAACACTGGAAAGGACCCACTCATGGGCAAAACCGTCTTTGGCATCGCAATGCGCAATTTCACGCGCTATCCGGAAATGCCGGATGCCAATGCGCTAATCGAATATGGCGTGCAGATGGAAGAGTTCGGCTATGAGTCGCTCTGGGCGTGGGATCATATTCTGCTTGGTGTGGAGCCGCCCTTTCCGTTGCATGAGGCCTTGATGATCCTGACGGCCGTGGCAGCGCGGACCTCCAAGATCAAGCTGGGGACCGGCGTGCTGGTCATGCCGATGCGAAATCCGGTCATTCTTGCCAAGGAAGTTGCAACTCTCGATCATATATCGAACGGCCGTGTCATCCTGGGCACTGCTGTCGGCTGGTATAAGCGCGAATTTGAGTCGCTCGGGGCTGATTTTCACAGCCGCGGCAAAATCATGGAGCAGAGCCTGGAGATCATTAACCGTCTGTGGACCGAGGACCGGGTCGATGGCGAATATCCGCCTTATAATTTGCGCGGCGCAGTGATGCAACCCAAGCCGGTCCAAAAGCCGCGCCCGCCGATCCTGATTGGCGGCTATGTCGATGTTGTTCTGAAACGGGCGGCAACGAAAGGCGACGGTTGGATCACCTACTACTATACGGCTGAAAGCTTTGCCCGGACTTGGGAGAAAATTCGCGGCTTTGCGGAAGAGGCCGGACGCAATCCGGACGAGCTGATCTCGACGAATCAGCTCCCCATCGTGGTCGGTCCGCGCGAGAAGGTCGAAGCCCCGATGAAAGAATGGCTGCAAACCGAGTGGGATTATGCGGCTTGGTCAGAATCGACCATGGAAAGCGCAATCATCGGGGACGTTGATGAATGTGTCGAGCAGCTTCAAGCGCATGTCGCAACCGGCATCGATCGGATCATCTTCGTGCCTTACCGCTATGAACCGGATCAGGTCGAGATTATTGCGAAAGAGATCATTCCGCGGCTGACATAAGTGCGGGAGTGCGGCTTTTATCGGGAATCGGATTATAGAGCGTGCTGCGTTGCTCTGGTTTGCGGTCGCAAGCGCGGATGAGCGCACACATCCGCTCGGCGGAAAATTCCTGACCGAACGCCGCACCTGCCGCGCGCGTAATCGACTCATCCATCAGAACTCCGCCAAGATCACTGACGCCGGCGTTCAGACAGGCGGCTGCGCCTTCCGGTCCCAACTTCACCCAGGATGCCTGAATATTGGCGATGAGCGGATGGAGCACGATGCGGGCAACGGCATGCATCAGAACCGCTTCACGAAATGTCGGGCCGGGGCGTGCTGCGCCTTTCAGATAGATCGGCGATTCCCTTGCCACGAAGGGCAGGGGAACAAATTCCGTAAAGCCGCCGGTTTCCTCCTGAAGTCTGCGGATGTGGAGCAGATGGCGCGCCCAATGATGCGGGCGATCGATATGGCCGAACATAATCGTTGATGTCGATGGCAGGCCGACCTCGTGAGCGGCACGCATAACATCGAGCCACTGCTGCGTGTTGATCTTGTCGGGGCAGAGATCAGTGCGGACTTCATCGTCGAGAATTTCTGCTGCTGTACCGGGCAGGCTTCCAAGGCCTTCAGTTTTTAGCATGGCCAGATAGTCTCTAAGCGGCACGTTGAGCGTCTCGGCACCATGCCAGATTTCAAGCGGCGAAAAGGCATGAACATGGATGTCGGGCGCAGCCCGCTTCACCGCACGAAGAATTTCGAGATAGGTTTGGCCGGTATAGCCCGGCGCAATACCGCCTTGCAGGCAAATCTCGGTCGCGCCGCGTAAGGCGGCCTCGCGCGTACGCTCGGCAATCGTTTCAAGCGAAAGATCGTAAGGTGCATCGCGAAGCCCGGCGCTCAGACGGCCTTTGGAAAAGGCGCAGAAGCGGCAGCCGTAAGTGCAGATGTTGGTGTAATTGATGTTTCGATTGATAACGAATGTGACGGTTGCGCCATTCGCCTGTTGACGCAGATCATCGGCAAATGCGCAAAGCCGGTGGTATTCCTCGCCACGCGCTTCAAAGAGAGCGACGATGTTATGCTCTGTGAGCAGCTTATCGTTATCGGCCTTTTCCAGAATATCGCGGACAGGATTGTTCTGAGTGCGGAAACTTGCTGTGCCTGTGCGTATAGGGATGAATTGGCTTGGCAGTGCGGTTTGGCTGCTGCCGCTTACCCAATTATCTTCGCGGGCCAGCCCGCATGCGTTTTGCAATTTAAGCGCATGCGGTCGGATACGCTCATCGAGCCATTTGAGTGGATCGCTCAGCTGGCGTGGGTAGATCGCGAGGCGCTCCGTGAGTACACGCTCCACGCGTTCGCAGCTTTGCGCGAGCATCTCGATCTGCGGCCAGGGAGCTTCCGGGTTGACGTGGTCGATGGTGACGGGCGAGATGCCGCCCCAATCGTTGATCCCGGCCTTGATGAGCGTTTCCGCTTCGCCTGGGCGCAGATTGGGCGGTGCTTGCAGGCTGATTTCGGGTGGTAGCAGGATGCGCGCGATCGCAATAGTCCAGATGTGATCCTGCAAATCCGGCTCCGGCGCATTCGCCATTTTCGTGCCCGGCTTGGCCTTGAAATTCTGAACGATCACTTCTTGAATATGGCCGAATTCGGTATGCACCGCGCGAATGGCGAGTAAGGCTTCGATCCGTTCGGCGCGCGTTTCGCCGATACCGATCAACAGTCCCGTCGTCATCGGGACACGTGACCGTGCCGCTGCCCGCAAGGCTTCGAGCCGGACATCAGGCGCTTTGTCCGGCGAGCCGTAATGCGGGCCGCCCTTTTCGCAAAGCGGCTGTGAAAGCGATTCCAGCATCAGCCCTTGCGAGACAGAAACCCGGCGAAGCTTAGCAGCCGTCTCCTCGTCCATCACACCGGCATTGAGATGCGGCAGAAGGCCAGTCTCCTGAAAGACCGCATCCGCGCAGCGCTCAAGATAGTCGAATGTCGTCTCGCAGTTGAGCGCGGCGAGCGCTTCGCGTGCCGCTCCGTAACGCAGCTCCGGCTTATCGCCGAGGGTGAATAGGGCTTCTTTGCATCCGGCGGCACGCCCCGCTTCGGCAATACGAAGCACCTCATCGAGGCTGAGATAGGCCGGCTCGTCGGTGCGCGGCGGCTTGGCGAAGGTGCAATAATGGCAGACGTCGCGGCAAAGCTTGGTCAACGGAATAAAAACCTTTTTCGAAAAGGTCATGAACCGCTCATATTTGCCCGTGCAGATGTCTTCAGCCAACCTGGACAAGTTTGCCGTATCATCATAGGCCGCAAGCGCGTCTATCTGCTCGGCATCTATAACTTCGACGGTCGTGCTGCCCGCAAGCGCCTCGATCTCCGGCAATGTCAATCTTGACGGCATTGCGGTCTCCTATCCGGCAAGGCATCAGCAAGCCATGCGGGCATCGAAAAATGAGCAAGCAATTTCAGGTCTTCCGGCTCGTCAATGTCGGCCGCAATCCCCGGCAGCTCCAGAATATGCGGGCGTAGGCCGAGCGCTGCGAGCTGCGCCAGATGATGCCGGAAGCTGGCTTTGCCGAATTGAGGCGTGAAGGCAGCTAGCGATGGGATAAGCAGTGCATTTGTGCCTTGGCTTTTGTGACATGGAACAAGGACGCTTTGATAGCGGGAACGCGATTGGCTCAGAAGCTCTCTGAGCTCGGTTTGCGTCAAAAATGGAATATCTGCAGGCAGAATAAGAATTTGGGACGCGCCGAAAGATCGAATCTTTGTGAGGCCCGACGCAACAGCCCCGTTCAAATCTGAACGAGCAGGCTCAGCGATGGCTGTTGCGCCGCATTTTTCAGCGATGGCGGCGATCTCCTGATCCGGCGTCACGATGAAGACAGAGCTTATTTTGTCGCAAGCCAGGCATTCGATCACGACTTTTTCCAGCATGGTGATAACGAGCGCACATCGCTGAAGTGGATCAAGGATACCGGCCAAGCGCGATTTCGCGGTGGCGAGCGATTTGACAGGAATAAGCGCTGCGACCATGCCTTAAGCTCCCATCCGCATGCGCTTAGGCATCGCGCTCAAATGCTCGCAGAATGCGATGGCGGATTTTGCCAGCGCGACTTTGCTGCCGAAATCCGTCATCAGCGTTTGCTCGATCTGGACCTGGATCGGAAAATCGTCGGCTTTTGCAGAATCTCTCTGATCGAGAATAAATCCGTCGATGAGCGGGGCATAATGATCGGCAATGGCGCGCGGCGTTGCCTTAACCCCAAGCTCCATCATGAGCTTTGCGGTCGGTCCTTTGACAGCTTTTCCGCCGATGATCGGTGTGACGGCGATAACCGGGGCTGTGCAATTCGAAATGGCAGCCCGCATTGCTGGAAGGCTCAGGATCGGATCGATGCTCAGATAGGGGTTAGACGGACAAATTATGACACCGGCGAGTTTTGGGTCGCGAAAGGCATCGAATGCCGCCCGCGAGGGCTGAGCGCTCTCTGCTCCATCAAAGCGGATCGCCTTGACCACCGGCTCGCATTTGCGCGCGACAAAATAATCCTGGAACGCCAAGAAGCCCTCCGATGTATCGAGTTCGGTTCGGACCGGGTCGTCGCTCATCGGCAGGATGGCGGGCGCGATTTGCAGCCTCTCGCGTATGTGCGCGCAAAAGGCAGACAAACTCCCGCCCTCAGCAAGCCAATGCCCACGCAGCGCATGCATGGCCAGATCCTTATCGCCGAGTTTGAACCAGTTTGGGCCGCCCAGTGTTTCCAGCGCTTCCATAAACGACCAGGACTCGTCCACCCGGCCCCATCCCGTTTCAGGATTTGCAAGGCCTGCCAGCGTGTAAACGACCGTATCGATGTCCGGTGAGATGGGAAAGCCGAGATGCTCAAAATCATCGCCCGTATTGACGATGATCGTCAGACGCGGTCCGAGACATCCGGCAAGACCGAGCGCCAGTTTCGCACCGCCGACACCGCCGCAAAGGGCAACATATTTCATCTGCTCAGACATCGGAGCCGCCTACCGGAACATATCGTCAGCAGTGGGACGGATCAGCGCTTGCGCGGAGGTTTCGGCAGCTGTCCAATGCAAACCTTTCACGACTGCGACCGGGCGTCCTTCATTGCCTTCGCCCATAAGCAGAACCGCCGCCGCCGCCACGGCATCGGCAAAACCGGTCATCGTCACCTGAAGCGGCCGTCCGTTCAGGTCGAGTGCGCCGCGATGATCGATGAGTGCAGGAAGACCCGCGGCACCGATTGCATGGCCGACGGTCCCCAGCCGCCAGGCGCGCCCGATGCTGTCTGAAACGATAACACCGACGCGAACGCCCAGCGCATGCTGTAAAGATTTACGGATCGCCTCTGCGCTTGCATCGGCGTCTTCCGGCAGCAGGATCACGGCGTCAGGATCGGATGCATCTGTATTCGAATGATCGATACCGGCATTCGCCATGACATGGCCGCTGCGATGCTCGCAAACGATCACGCCCGATTTCACCCTTAGGACAGCGTTTGACTCCTTCAGGATTGTCTCGCTCAATTCCGCGGATTTGCCGCTTTGCTCGGCCAGTGCGCGAGCTGGCGGAGACGCCGTAATCTTCGATAGATCGATGCGCCGGCCTTCGGCCTTGGATAAAATCTTTTGCGCGATCACGACGATGTCGTAATCGGCAAGCGTGATATTGTTGTCAGTGAACGAAGCCACAATCAGCGCAATGATGTCGTCGCCGTTTCGCACCAGGGGAAAGTCCTTGAGCGCGATCACCTCAAACCGGTCGCCGTCATGAATCTCGTTGCCGATGGTCAAGCCTCGTTTTGCGGAAGTCCGGTGATCATCAGTCCGGCCCCATCCGCGCTGTAACGTTTGTTGATGGAGATGAGAACGGAGGTAAGCGCTTCGGCTGCAGCGGAATTGGCAAGCGGGCCGCCGTGAATGCCCCGCAATCCCGCCTTGGCGGCCAGCGTGATGCCGGTTTCGCGCGCGGCAACATCGTCTCCGAAGATCAATACATCGCAGGCAATCGGATCGGTTTTCTGTAGTTTATGCGCAGCAACATTATGAAAGCCTGAAATAACGCGCACGCCGTCGCCGAGAGCCATTTGTGCGCGCAATGCAGCCGATCCTTCCGCCGGCAATTGAACGCGCGCAACTTTCGGGGGCACCAGAGGAACGGTTGTATCCAGGAGAATTTTGCCGGCAAGATGCGACTTGATCTCCTCAAGCATTGCAGCTTGCGAAGCAAAAGGAACCGTCAGCACGACAATGCCGGCCTGTTCGGCGGCTTCGCGATTGGTCGTGCCTTCAGCTATTCCGCCATTCGCCTTTTGCGGCAAGCTTTGTACAAATTCAGCCGCCTTTTCC
>CAZMAC010000088.1:0-9724 GCA_964564085.1 uncultured Hyphomicrobiaceae bacterium | reverse complement strand
GCATGGATAACACCACCTCAAAGATCGACGGCTAGATGATCCGCTACGGCGAAAACGTCCTTATCGCCTCGACCGCACATATTCATAACCAGGATATTGTCGTTTGCGAGGGTTGGCGCAAGCTTGGACACGAATGCAAGCGCGTGAGAGGGCTCAAGCGCCGGAATAATTCCCTCGAGTTTTGTGCATAGCTGGAAAGCATCAAGTGCTTCCTTGTCTGTAGCCGGCACATAGGTCACACGGCCTGTGTCTCGTAACCACGCATGTTCAGGACCGACGCCCGGATAGTCAAGGCCCGCAGAGATCGAATGACCTTCTAAAATCTGTCCGTCGTCGTTCTGAAGCAAATAGGTCCGATTGCCGTGAAGTACACCTGGCCGACCGCCATTCATGGATGCGGCGTGGCCGTTAGGAACCTCCAAGCCGTGACCGCCAGCCTCTACTCCATAGATCGTAATTTGGCGCTCGTCGAGAAACTCATGGAAAAGACCCATCGCGTTCGAGCCACCGCCGATACAAGCAACCAGCGTATCGGGCAGGCGGCCTTCACGCTCCATCATCTGTTCCCAGACTTCACGGCCAATCACCGACTGGAAATCACGCACCATCGCGGGATAGGTGTGAGGTCCGGCAACCGTGCCTATGATATAAAACGTGTCTTCAACATTGGCGACCCAGTCGCGCAAAGCTTCGTTCATCGCATCCTTGAGCGTGCCGTTGCCTACGGTAACGGGCTTAACCTCTGCGCCGAGCAGTTTCATCCGGAAAACATTCGGCTTTTGCCGCTCAATATCGGTTGCGCCCATATAAACGATACATGGCAGGCCAAAACGCGCAGCAACAGTTGCAACAGCAACGCCATGCTGACCGGCACCTGTTTCGGCAATAATGCGCGTCTTCCCCATACGGCGAGCAAGCAGGATTTGGCCAAGGCAGTTGTTGATCTTATGCGAGCCCGTATGGTTCAGCTCATCGCGTTTGAAATAAATCTTCGCACCGCCGAAATGCTCCGTAAGCCGCTCGGCGAAATAAAGCGGGCTTGGCCGGCCGGCATAATGCGCATTGAGCGCATCCAATTCGGCCTTGAAGGATGGATCAATCTTGGCCGCCTCATATGCCTCCTCAAGCTCAATGATGAGAGGCATTAATGTTTCCGCAACGAAACGGCCGCCAAAAATACCGAAATTGCCGCCTTCATCCGGACCAATGCGGAAACTATTCGGCAGTGCTTCTGCTTGATTATCCATTGGCAACCTCTTTCAAGGCCGCTTCTGCTCGTGCAGCCTTAACAAAACGGCGTATCAAAACAGGATCCTTTTCACCTGGCGAGGATTCAACACCGGAAGAAACATCGACCATCGAAGCGCCTGTCAAAGAAATCGCCTCTGCAACATTATCAGGGTTTAAACCACCTGAGAGCATAAATGGCATTTTTCCTTGGATCGGGGCCAGAATACGCCAGTCGAATGACAATCCATTACCTCCCGGTAAAGCATTTTTTTTGTTTTTCGGTGGCTTGGCGTCGAAAAGGATCAGGTCGGCAGCCGCCCGGTAAGCAGAGGCCTTTTTGGTATCCTCTTCGCCGGCGATACTGATTGCTTTGATTATGGGCTTACCGAATTTTTGGCGGATATGTGCCGCACGTTCAGGTGTTTCGCTTCCATGAAGCTGAAGCATAGTGACGTTAGCGGCTTGAAGAATGCGCTCAATCTCCTTATCGGATGCATCGACAATAAGCGCAACACTGGTAATACACCCCATCGCTATATTTGAGAGCTGCGCCGCAACATGCAAAGTTATATTTCGAGGGCTCCGGGGAAAAAATACCATGCCAAAGTGGCTCGCGCCCGCCGCAATCGCAGCTTCGAGCGTTTCTTGCGTCTTAAGCCCGCAAATTTTAATTCCGATGCTCAATTCCGCACCCACTGTGTGAACGGGCCTGACATAAAAGAGACCTATATCAAGTCAGGTATCGGTGACGCAAGAATTAGAAGGATCGGCGTTGATGGGACGCGCCCAAGCTTTACCGTTCAGGCACAATAATTTTGGCTTCTTATTCCGATGGGCGTCTCTTTGCTGTAACTTCTATCTCGATTTTCATGCGTGGGTCCGCGAGACCGGCAATGATCATCGTTGCGGCGGGGCGAATTTCGCCAAAGGCGCGGCGTAGAACAGGCCAACAAGGCTCGAAACCCTCACGAACGGGTAAAATATAGCGTACCCGCACCGCATCACTCAACGAAACTTGGGCGTCAGCGAGCGCGCTTTCAATATTTTGTAATGTTTGCTCACACTGCAAGACAACATCATCGGCAATTGTCATTGCGATGTAGTCGAAGCCCGTCGTGCCAGAAACAAAAATCCAGTCACCGTCAATCACAGCGCGAGAGTAGCCAATCTCAGACTCAAACGATGAGCCTGACGAGATGAGACGCCTTGTCAAACCAGCTGCCTTTAATGGATTAGAGGACGTTCCTGAACGTCTGCCTGGCTGGCAAAAGCCCTGATTTGAGGTGCACGCTCTAATACACGTAGATGCCGTGTCAGCCGATTATTGTCTCTCTTCAGCTCAGACACTTCTTGAGCTCGCTTCTTCGCCGCACTCCGCCAACGTGCCTGGCCCAGCCAAGCGGCAGACGCACCGATGAAGAAGCCGATCAAAAGCGCGCAAAACAGAAAAATGAAAAACGGCGCCTCGAAAGATAGAAGGCTCTCAGGTCCTGCAATCGGATCGAGCATGAAACGAACCGTATGGCGATTAGCCACCGCAAACGTTATTGCCGCAATGGCAATCAGAAATAGGATCAGGTAACGTAGCAATCGCATCTGCAGCTCCAACGCAAGCTGGCGGAATTACATCTTCTTTTTTTTGCTCTTCGCTTTCGATCCCGATTTTACAACGGATTTCGTTTCAAAAGCTTTATTCATCCGCGAACGTAATTCCTTACCGGTCTTAAAGTAAGGAACATGCTTCTCTTCCACAAAAACCTGTTCACCCGTACGAGGATTGCGGCCCGAGCGAGCAGACCGGTGTTTGACTGAAAATGCGCCAAAACCGCGTAGTTCAACTCTTTGACCGCGAGCGAGCGAAGCAATAATTTCATCAAATATAACATTGACTATAAGCTCGACGTCGCGCTGAAACAAATGCGGGTTTTGATCCGCAATCTTCTCGATAAGTTCAGATTTTATCATATCCGCCTATTCCGCTCAGGCGCCTTCTATTCCATTTATTATTGTTTTTCAGGGTGCCAAAGGGAAATAAGACCGTCAAGCTGATTGATCGGGCGACCATCAATAATAAGTTGGGCGAACCGTTCTAATACGCCTCCAAAAGCAGCGCCAACAACCGCAAATGCGCTTTTCATGAAGAACGATCCGGTAGATTCCTCGCTCTTGCGATCAATAATTTCGATATCTGGCGGAAGTCCACGCCGCTCCTTTAGCCATTTCAGCGCGCTTTCCTCATCCCCAATTTCATCGATTAAGCCAATCTTAAGAGCTTGACGACCTGTGTAGATCCGGCCCGTTTTAATTTGTTCAATATCAGCGGCATTCAACTCACGTCTCTTGGTGACAACCGTGACAAACCAGTCGCGGGACTCAGCGACGAGGCCCTCGATAAGAGCACGGCCCGATGGATTGGGCGATGTAAATGGCGAGGGAACAGCTTTGAGGTCGCCACTTCTAACTTCCTCCACACGTATACCCCAGTTCTGAAGCAGCTGAGAAACCTCTGCCCACTGCAAAATAACGCCGACCGAACCCGTTATACTGTTTCCGCGTGCAATAATATGATCGGCTGCTAGCCCCGCCAGATAGGCAGCCGATGTCGCTGCAGTGCCGAAGACTGCGACAATCGGCTTCTTTTCGGCCAGACGGCGGAGGGAATTGTACAAAGCTTCAGCCCCGGCAGTCGTCCCCCCGGGGCTGTTGATATACAGGATAACGCCTCGGACCTGGTCATTTTCGGCGATTTCGGAGAGAAGCTCGCGCTTTTTTTTGTCATCCCCGATGAAGCCCTCGATCGTGACCCGGGCAACGTGTGGATTCAAGCCGAGCCTGTCCAGAAAACCATCATTTTGGACGGCAAGACCAGCAATGGTTGCAATCGCGAACAGGAGAATTGCGCCTGCTCGCCAAAAGCGCAAACGGCGCTTTAAACGGCGCCGTTCGGCTAGATTGTCGGCTTCGAGTGTCATGGGCAGAACCAATATTTAAGAGGGAAGCGAGACAAAAAACGCCTCGGCAAATCTGAAGCCTTAATTACTTATCTTTTATGTCTTCGGTCTCTTCCTCATCGGGCATTTCGTCCTTAGCCTCGGCGTCATCGCCTCGTTCCTGTGCCTTTGAGAGTGCTGCCCCAAGAATGTCACCGAGCGAGGCGCCGCTGTCGGTCGAGCCATATTGGGCAACAGCCTGCTTTTCTTCCGCGATTTCCAGAGCCTTGATAGAGACCGATATTTTTCGGCTACCTTTATCGATGGACTGAACAGCCGCATCGACCATATCACCCGCCGAGAACCGTTCCGGCCGCTGCTCGGAGCGATCACGGGAAAGGTCAGTCCGCCGGATAAATGTTGTCATATCCGTATCGGCGATTTTGACATCGAGACCGCCATCTTTGACTTCGAGCACTTCGCAGGTGACGATCGCACCCTTCTTGAGCGCGTCCACGCTTTTGAAAGGATCACTGCCGAGTTGCTTGATCCCTAAGCTGATGCGCTCTTTTTCCGGATCAGCGTCAAGGACAACAGCTCGAACTTCGTCGCCTTTTTTGTAGTCTTTCAGTGCTTCCTCGCCGGATTTGTTCCAGTCGAGATCCGACAGATGCACCATGCCGTCAATTCCGCCGTCAAGACCAACAAAAAGGCCAAACTCGGTGATATTGCGGATTTGCCCTGAAATCTCCGAGCCCTTCGGATATTTTTCTGTAAAGGCCTCCCACGGATTTTCCTGTGTTTGCTTCAGGCCGAGTGAAATACGACGCTTGTTCGGATCCACTTCAAGAACCTGAACCTCAACCTCCTGACTTGTTGAGACGATCTTGCCGGGATGAACATTTTTCTTCACCCAGCTCATTTCCGAGACGTGGATAAGACCTTCGACACCTGGTTCCAATTCAACAAATGCGCCATAATCGGTGATGTTGGTGACTTTGCCGGTAAATTTCGCATCGAGCGGGTATTTTGCATCAATGCCTTCCCAGGGATCTGATTCCAGCTGCTTGACGCCAAGGCTGATGCGATGCGTATCAGGATTGATACGGATAATTTGGACTTTAATCGTATCGCCAACATTCAAAATTTCAGTTGGGTGATTGACACGGCGCCAGGCCATATCCGTCACGTGCAGAAGTCCATCAATGCCACCAAGATCGATGAAGGCGCCATAATCGGTGATATTTTTAACAACACCGTCGACTGTTTGCCCCTCTTCCAGCTTGGCCACGATCTCGGAACGTTGTTCAGCGCGTGTCTCTTCCAGCACCGAGCGGCGGGAAACAACGATATTGCCACGGCGGCGATCCATTTTGAGTATCTGGAACGGCTGGGGCACATTCATAAGTGGTGTGATATCGCGAACCGGACGGATATCGACCTGGCTTCCAGGCAGAAATGCAACGGCACCATCCAGGTCAACCGTAAAGCCACCTTTGACCTTATTAAAAATGATGCCTTCGACTTTTTCCCCGGCATTAAACTTTTCTTCAAGGCGATTCCAGCTTTCCTCGCGGCGTGCCTTTTCGCGGCTCAAAACCGCCTCGCCCATCGCGTTTTCGACGCGCTCCAGATAGACCTCAACCTCGTCGCCAACATTTATTGTCGACTGACGCCCGCTGATGCCAAATTCTTTCAGCGCGACACGCCCTTCTGTCTTGAGCCCAACATCGATCACAGCCAGATCATTCTCAATGGCAACAATCTTACCTTTGACGACCGAGCCTTCGTCAACATCCGCTTCTTTGAAAGACTCTTCTAATAGCGAAGCAAAGTCTTCCTGGCTCGGATTATAATCACTTGCTCCTTGTTCGTGTGCTTGGGGTAAACTCATTAAATTTCCTGCCGGTTGTTGATCGTTAGTGTTTGCGAAAAAATAAACAGCGTAGCTTCTCCTCACCGGCGGGGAGATAGCTCGACCGTTATTCTCAGAATTTTCCTGCTGCCTCAAAGATAAAAAAACGCGCGACCACCCAACATACACAACCACTTAACTTTGCAGTGATGAATGCTGAAACTTTATGAACACTTGCCGATCGCGGCGTCAATTAGCCTAATGGCAGTAAAAAATGCTGTTTCTATATCCAATTTCGTCGTATCGAGCAAGTGTGCATCCTCGGCCATTCTTAAAGGGGATACTTCCCGGCTCTGGTCGCGCCTGTCGCGTTTTTCCAAATCGGAGTAGACAACAGATTGTGTTACGGCCTCCCTGCGCTCGACGAGTTCGCGATGACGCCGGCGAACGCGCTCACCTAAATCGGCGGTGACATAAAGCTTGACCTCAGCATCGGGAAAAATCACCGTACCGATATCACGCCCTTCAACGACCGCGCCTGTTCGGCTCGCCGCGAAACTGCGTTGTACCTCTAAGAGCACCTCGCGAACAGCCGGAACTTGAGCTATGACAGATGCTGCTTCCCCCATATAACGGACCCGAAGATTGGGATCACTGAGTGTTGTAGGATCGAGCCTGCACGCGGCTCGCTCTGCTGCTCTCGGATTACTGAGGTCCTCGCCAGCCTCAATCATTTCGCGGGCAACGCCGCGGTAAAGCATACCCGTATCGAGATGCGGAAGCCCATAATGCTGTGCGATACGCTTTGCAAGCGTGCCTTTGCCGGATGCGGCAGGTCCATCGATTGCAATAATCATCAAGCTTCCTATCCGATTGGATGGAATCGTGCGCCAAGATCTTCCATGAGGCTTATAAAATTGGGGAAGCTCGTCTCAATCATGGAAATATCGTCGATAGCAATCGGTTTTGATGCACCAAGACCAAGCGTGAGAAATGCCATTGCGATACGATGGTCCATCTTCGTATCAATCGTCGCGTTACCCGGCACATCTGAGCCACCAATTACAAAAAGTGTGTCGTGCTCGGCATGAGCATCGACACCGCATGCTATGAGTCCTGCCTCGGTCGCGGCAAGTCGATCGCTTTCTTTGACACGCAGCTCTCCCAAACCTTCCATCACCGTCTCGCCTTCAGCAAAAGCCGCCAGAACGGCAAGAACTGGATATTCATCAATCATAGAGGGGGCACGCTCGGCAGGCACATGAACACTTTTCAAATTGCTGTGCCGGACACGAATGTCGGCAACCATCTCACCGCCCTGCTCGCGTTCATTCTGAAAATCGATCTTTCCGCCCATTTCAGCAACCGTTGTATAAAACCCGGTGCGAGTGGGGTTTGTTAGGACATTCTCGATTATGATTTCGGAGTCAGGACAGATAAGCGCGGCCGCCGTAATAAAAGCTGCTGAGCTCGGATCGCCGGGGACGTCAATCGAACGGGCTTCTAGCGTTGGTTGTCCGCTCAGCGTGATACGCCGGCCGTTCTCACCATCGACTATCTCCAATTTGGTGCCAAGATAAGCCAGCATTTTCTCTGTATGATCGCGCGTAATCTCTTGCTCGATCACGGTCGTGTCGCCAGGCGAGTTGAGTCCTGCCAAAAGAATCGCTGATTTCACCTGAGCAGAAGCGACCGGGAGCTCATACTCGATCGGAATAACATCGGCAGTTCCACGAAGCGTGAGAGGCAGTGTATCACGCCGTGTCTCAGCAACGCTCAGCCCCATCATCTTCAGCGGCGCAAGCACGCGGCCCATCGGACGGCGGCAAAGCGATGCATCACCAGTAAAGATTGCCTGTATCGGGTGGCCGGTCAACACGCCCGCCACGAGCCGCGCACCCGTTCCCGAGTTTCCGAAGTCGAACGGCTCCTCCGGTGCAAGCAGGCCGCCAATACCGCGCCCAATCACTGTCCAAACGCCGGCCTCGGAGGATACTAATGCTCCGAGCTGAGTCATAATGCGCGCAGTTGCAAGAACATCGGCTGCTTCAAGCAACCCGGAGATGCGTGTCTCACCCGTCACCAAAGCGCCAAATATCAACGCTCTGTGTGAGATGGATTTATCACCAGGTACTCTGGCATGCCCTGATAACGACCCAGATTTGATGGAGGAGAGCATTGAAATCGTTAAAGCCGTAAGGGTTCAAAGGAAATCGGGAAGGTTTTAACCTTGAAAGCTTGACCTCATAGAGCCTAGTCCACGTCAGGCTGTCAATTCTCAATCAAACGAAACATTAAAAGCACGATTTCGCTTTGACACGAGGGGTAATCCGTGCATATGCAAGTCCGCATTTTTCCAAAGCTTAACGATTAAATATAAGACGAGGCTATTGCATGTCATTAAAAGCTGCCCGAGGAACGAAACGGGTTTGTCAAAACTGCGGCAGTAAATTCTATGATCTTAATCGCGATCCAACGAATTGCCCCATCTGCAATACAGTCTTTCAACTAACCGAAACGAAACCGAAAGCGGCTGTCGTTGGCAATGCGGCAGATGATGAAGACGACGACGATATTGCCGCCCCCAGCGCTGGTGTTGAAGTGGTATCGCTTGAAGAAGTCGAAAGCGATGAAGCCGATATACCAGATATCGAAGACGGCCAGATCGATATCGAGGAGGATGACGCTGATCTGGGCAATGCCGACGAAACGTTCATCGAGGTCGAAGATGAAGATGATGGCGATGACGTGACAGGAATCGTGAATGGTTCGCGCGAGGACGATGAAGATTGATATCTTCATGAGTCAACAGAGCCGGATCGTAATAGTCACAGCCCTGTCAGCCGGCAATATGGCTGAAGGTTTTGTGTTGACTGTTCTCATGAATTCTATAATTGCGGAAGTTAGATGACCTACGATCTTTGTGTAATCGGAGCAGGGATCGTTGGGCTAGCAAGCGCCTTCCAATTCGCCAGAACCCATCCAGGGGCGAGCATCGTTGTGCTCGAGAAGGAACAAAGCGTCGGTCTGCATCAGACCGGACATAATAGCGGCGTGATCCATTCCGGGATCTATTATGCGCCGGGGAGTTTCAAGGCCAAGCTATGCCGCCAGGGCGTCTCCGAAACCATCACTTTTTGCCAAGCACACAATATTCCATACGTGACTTGCGGTAAGCTCCTCGTTGCTACGAATGAGGCAGAGCGCATTCGCATGGATCATCTCTTCGAACGCGCTCAGGCAAATGGTGTTGAGGTCGAGAAGCTGGATGCAAAGGAGCTACATTTGCGCGAGCCGAACATTACGGGCATCGGCGCTCTTTTCGTACCAAGCACAGGCATTGTCGACTACAAGCAAATCTGTCGCGCGATGGCCCAGGATTTGCGCCAGAGCGATGTCGAAATCGTGACCGGAGCGGCCGTAACCAGCATCGCAGAAAGTTCGGACTTCGTGACGGTAATCGCTGGAAGCCGGACATTCAAAACCCGCCATCTGATTTCCTGTGCCGGCCTGCAATCAGACAGGCTTGCGCGTTTGGCCGGGATCGAAACAGATTTCCAGATCGTGCCGTTTCGCGGCGAATATTTCAGATTGCCGAGCGAAAAGAACGGCATCGTCAATGCGCTCATCTATCCCGTTCCAGACCCCGCCCTACCTTTCCTTGGCATTCATTTGACCCGCATGATTGATGGTAGCATCACAGTTGGTC
>CAZMAC010000087.1:815-9760 GCA_964564085.1 uncultured Hyphomicrobiaceae bacterium | reverse complement strand
AGACATCACATGACCTGGGACCTGCCATATCCCAATGGCAGGTGGGCCGCTGAGCTACGATCCGTAGACGGTGGAACACGCGTTTATCCCACCACGGACCATGAGCCCTTCTGACAGAGCCCCTGAGTGCGGGATCGTTACTCCCACGCCGAGGCCGGTTCACCGTTAGGCTTGCCGGGACCCTCGACTCCTCAGGCGCCGCATCACTCCCCCACCCTGGCAAGTCGGTCTTAAGCCCGGCGCCCCGTCAGGGAAGCGATAGAGGGGAGTATAAGGTAAAAAGGAAAGATAAAAATTAACGCATCAAGGAAACTGCCCAGATGGTCAATCGAGGATTAAGTCCGATTGTCACATAGTCAGTAGGGGAAGCGCGTCGAATATTCCCGTCAAACCAGCAAAAGTTGCCACTAGAACATTTTGTGAATAGTAAGAACTCGTTTTCGGATGAAACCAGCAGAAAACTTTAGAAACACCGCCGCTCCGAATGGACAATCTTGTGAAAATTGACAGCTAACTATACCGCAAATAGCTTTGTCAGCAGAGTGACAATTCCATGTGCGGCCACGTTGCCAGCAACTCCCTCGCAAATTGCCTTTACTGACTGAAGGTAATCTCGCACCTTCGTGCTATCCGGTTCCCTTTGCGCACTTTCGGCTTCCAGCCCTTCAATGACCGGACGCAATTCAGTTCTGACCGCTTCAGGCAGAATTGCTAAGGCGGCCTTTGTCTCGTTTATAAAATCTTTTAGAACGTCTAGGTCAATGCCTGCATGTACCACTTGTGTATTAGTTATTGTCGCACTATCGTTCACGTTTCCTAAAATACCAACATTCTGTATAAAGAATTTTTGAGTCACTGGACCTGACTCCTCCTTCTCTGCGGCGGTAAAGGTCATCTCCTCACCCAAGATTCCAGCTTTCTCCAGCTCCAGACTCCAGTTCAAGATCAAATTTCTGACAGTTTCCGTAATGCTCATCAATTGCGATACATCTAGGAAGATCGCAACATCAGTTTGTATGCGAATCCCTTCTCGTAGAGTTGAGCCCATCTCGGCTGGGTAAGAAACCATATATTCGCTATCGTGGCCGTCTTTCCGGCGTATGAGATTTTCTAGTGCCGCAACTGGCTGAATAAACACAGCGGTCGAATAATGCTCCGCACTGTCTTCACAGGGAAGAATAATCCTTTGCCAGCCATGTATGGGATTGAACCCCTTTGGATGCCCTCTAATAATCCGATACGTTGGCACCTCATCTTGCGGAATGTCGGCATATCCGCTCAATTCACGATCAATCCACTCTAACGCTGTGGTTTGATCTAACTTTGTAGCTATGACCTTTGCCAATCGGAGCGTCGTGGCCACCGGGATAGCCAGATTTACAGCGTCGGCCTGAAGTTGTCGAACTATGGGGAGGTTGCTTTTCATTTATTTAACCTAGATCTTTTTGTTAGCACCACTCGTCACTTTTAATTCTCGTCTCAGCGATTCGCAGCTTGTTTGCTTTCGGCGTCCACCGAATTCATTGGTCAAACAAGCGATGAGTTTTACTGGCTCCGCCGTTACCCGAACGACTCTCTCCACCTACTCCCCCTCACAAGCCCCAGACAAGATAGAGCTGTTAACCAATCGGCCAATTAGGGGACGACTCTCATGCGGCCGATTCATCTTTTCGATCTTGCTTCGCAGCACAATCACTGGCTATCCACGCGCCAGACGCTGATGGCTGGCAATATCGCCAATGTGAACACGCCGGGCTATCGCGCGCTCGATCTGCAGCCGTTCGAGGCGGTCCTGCAGGCGACGCGGCTCGAACTGGCGGTCACGGAAACCGGACATATGAAGCCCGGCCGGGCGGAAGGCTCGTCTTCGAGCGAGGTTGAGGGCGAGGATAGCTGGGAAGTCTATCATTCGGGGGCCAGCGTCAGTGTGGAGCAGGAACTCCTCAAAGCGGGCGAGATCAGCCGCTCCTATACGCTGAATACGAACATGCTGAAGGCCTTCCACCGAATCCTACTTTCCAGCACAAGAGCGGGAGCCTAAACCATGATGGACCCGCTTCAGCTTTCCTCGAAAATCGCCGCCTCCGGCCTTGAAGCGCAATCGCACCGTGTGCGTGTGGTCTCTGAGAATATGGCCAATGCGGGCTCGACCGGCAAAACGCCGGGCGCCAATCCCTATTCGCGCAAGACCATCAGCTTCGCCACGGAGGTGGACGACCTGCTCGGCGTCAATCTGGTCCGGGTCGACCGGATCGGCTATGACGACAGCCCGTTCCGCGTTGAGCATGACCCGGACCATCCAGCAGCGGATGAGCTGGGCAATGTCAAACATCCCAATGTCAATATGCTGGTCGAACTCGCCGATATGCGCGAGGCGAACCGGTCTTACGAAGCCAATCTGCAGGTTATGAAACAGGCTCGGGAGCTGATCTCGATGACCATTGACATGCTGCGGGGAGCATCATGATGATTGAGCAACTTTCTTCCACACTCAGCGCTGTATCGCGCGCGCAAAATTCATCGCCCGCCTTTCTGAACGCCGCCAAGCCCGCGGTCGAGGCAGCGGCGCCGGAAAATTTCAGCAGTATGATTTCGCAGATGATCGTGGATACGGCCAATGCGCTGCATGAGGCCGAGAACACCTCGGTCGCCGCGATCCACGGCAAGGCTTCGGTTCAGGACGTCGTCGAGACCGTTCTGTCTGCCGAGCAATCCCTACAGGCGGCCATCGCCATCCGCGACAAGGTGACCGCCGCCTATCTCGAACTCAGCCGCATGGCAATATAGAGGTAAAGTTATGAGATCGCTTGCCATCGCAGCAACGGGCATGAATGCCCAGCAGATCAATGTCGACGTCATCGCGAATAATATCGCGAATATTAATACGACGTCGTATAAACGCGCGCGGGGCGAATTCACCGACCTGCTTTATCAGGTCGAACGCGCTGCCGGCGTTCCCAACCGGGGCGGCCAGGATACGATTCCCGAAGGCGCGAAGGTGGGTCTTGGCGTGCGCACCGCAGCCGTCCGCTATCTGCATATTCAGGGCGTTTTTGCTCAGACCAGCAACAAGCTTGATCTGGCTATAAAGGGGGAGGGCTGGTTCCAGATCGAAGGCCCGAATGGCGAGCAGCTCTATACACGCGCCGGCGCTTTCAACAAAAACGAGAATGGCGAGATCGTAACGCTGGATGGCTATGTCGTTCAGCCTGCCATGGTGATCCCAATCGATGCAACGGAAGTGATCGTCAATAATACCGGGCTGGTCTTTGTACGGGTCGAGGCTCAGCCCGCCCTTCAGGAAATCGGTCAATTCACGATGGCAACCTTCATCAACGATGCCGGGCTCGATCCTGTCGGCGGCAATCTTTACCGGGAAACGACGTCGTCGGGCGCGGCCAATGTCGGCGTTGCGGGCGATATCGGCTTTGGCACGATCCATCAGGGCTATCTGGAGACCTCCAACGTCGATCCCGTCAAGGAGATCACCGAGTTGATCCAGGCCCAGCGCCATTATGAGATGAATTCGAAAGTCATCCAGACCGCCGACAGCATGTACGGAACGATGACGAGTATCCGATAGAAATTCTAGTGCACTGACGCATTCACATGCTTCATACGTCAGCTTGTTTTTTCTGCTGTCTGATTTGTTGGAGAGGCGATGTTCTACCGTACGCCGCAATGGTTTGCCTGTCTGCTTGCTGCAGCCTTGATGCTCGGCGCAGGCCCGACTTTTGCGCGCTCGGCAACGATTGAACTGACTGTTCCGAAGGTCACCATCTATCCCGGCGATGTGATCAGCAGCGAGTTGCTGACCGTCAAACTATTCCGCACCGGCAAAGAGCATCTGCCCCTGATACGCCGCCCCGAAACCGCAATCGGCAAGGTGGCGCGCCGCACGCTTGTTGCCGGCAAACCGATCCCAATCAGCTATATTCGCGAAGCCCAGCTCGTTAAACAGGGCAAGCCGGTCCGCATCGTCTTCTCCGAAGGGACGATGGTCATTTCCGGTGTCGCCATTCCTCTGCAATCGGGAACCGCTGGCAGTATCATCAGCTTACGAAATATCGATAGCGGTACCGTCATCAAGGGAACGATTGGTGAGGACGGCACCGTCAGGATTGCCGGCCCATGATGCGCGTCCCGCTCACGCTCCTTGCTCTGGCTCTGTGCGCCGCGCCCGCTGGTGCAGCGGAGATCGACACCGTTCCGGTCGTCCAAAATCCGTTGGACGGCGCGAAACTTCCGGATCAGCCCGACTTAGCCCAGCCGGCACAACCTGTACAAGCCCCGCTCTATTCCCAGATCACCGGGTCGGCCACACGGATCAAGGATATCGTCTCGGTCGGCGGCGTGCGGTCCAATCAGCTCGTGGGCTACGGGCTTGTGATCGGTCTGAACGGCACTGGCGACAGCTTGCGCAACGCTCCGTTTACCGATCAGTCCCTGCAATCCATGCTCGACCGGATGGGCGTGAATATCCGCAGCGCCCAGGCGAAGACGCGCAACGTCGCCGCCGCAATCGTCACCGCTGAGCTGCCTGCCTTTATCGGGCGCGGCTCGCGCATCGATGTGACCGTCTCCTCGCTTGGCGATGCGACCTCGCTTGTCGGCGGATCTTTGATCATGACGCCCCTGTCGGGACCGGACAGTCAGATTTACGCCGTCGCCCAGGGGCCGGTGACGGTTTCCGGATTCCAGGTCGGCGGCGCTGCCGAAACACTGACGCAGAACGTCCCGACCTCCGCGCGCATTCCCAATGGCGCGCTTGTCGAGCGCGAACCGCCGAGCCGTTTTGGCGAAGACCGCTTAATGGTCCTTGAATTGCGCAATCCCGATTTCGGTACAGCCGTTCGCGTCGCGGATGCAATCAATGCCTACAGCTCAACCCGCTACGGAATGCGCCCGGCGCAGGAGCGCGATTTGCGGACCGTCACGCTGCTCAAGCCTCGCAATGTCGGCGCCGCGCGGTTTATCGCCGAGATCGGCAGCCTGCCGATCCAGCCCGACTCGCCCGCGCGGGTGGTCGTCGATGAACGGACCGGCACCATCGTCATCGGCAACGATGTCCGGATCTCAACCGTCGCCGTTGCACACGGAAATTTAACCGTGCGGGTAACGGAAACACCACAAGCGTCCCAACCTCTTCCATTCTCTGAAGGAGAAACGGTCGTCCTTCCCGAAACGCGGGTGACCGCGGATGAGGCGGGAGGAAAGGTCGCAGTTGTGAAAGGCGCAAATTTACAAATGCTTGTGAGCGGATTGAACAGAATGGGACTGAAGCCGGCCAGCATCATCGCCATTCTTCAAGCGATCAAGTCGGCCGGAGCGTTACAAGCAGATCTGGTGGTACAATGATGTTTTGTGTACGGAAAAATCTAAAAAAGTGTCCGATCCTGGTTCCAGGACTGGCAGCAGCCTCTCTCGTAGCTCTCCTGTCTCATTTTGAACCGGCGGCGGCGGACGATCGTCAAGCGCCTCCGAAATGGGACGCAAATGTGGAGACGGAGGCTGAATTTGCTTACCGGTCGGTTTACGAGCGGTCGCTAGCGGTGAAGAACGCCGCGCAAGCCCCTCCTCCAAAGGCCAGGCAAGCTCAGCTTACCGCGTCAGCACCGGACGGCATCCCGGATTTGCCAACCCGTAAGACCGATCCCAAACAGCCGAACCCGGTGCAAACCGAGGCAAAGGATGCAGCACCGGTCGAGGCGGAAAGAACACCGCCCCAGGCTCCAGAGGCCACGGTTTCGCCCAGCATATTCGGTGAGCCGCCAGCAGACTCCTCCCTCGCCTATTCGCTGATCGGCAGACCGAGAAGTCTCGCCGACGTCATCACCACGCAAGTGCTCGGCGATGAGAATGGACCGGCAGAAGCGCGGCCCGGTTTGGCCCCTCGCGGCCGGGGCGACCAATATTGCACCAATATTGCAAGCGCAGCGGCCGATGCCCGCTTCGCCTGGCAGCAGCAGCTGCTTCTGGAAACCGAGGAGCAGGTCAAGAACAGAATCGCCGATCTTGAGGCAAAAATTGCCGAATATCGGAAATGGCTTGCGCGCCGCGATGATTTTTCCAGGAAGGCGCAGTCCGTCGTCACCGATATTTACGGCAAGATGCGCCCGGACGCGGCCGCGCAACAGCTCATGGCGCTGAATGAAGAAATGGCGGCAGCTGTCATTACGAAACTCAATCCGCGCGTTGCAAGCGCCGTGATGGCGGAAATGGACGCCGGTCAGGCCGCGCGCCTCAGCGCAATCATTTCCGGAGCGGCGAAAGGCCCCAAAGGCAAAGCGCCCGCCCAGCAACAAGACAAGGGAACATGATCCGGACGCTCCTCCCATTCCTGGCGCTCGCCTTTTTGGCCGGCTGCGCAATCAATCCGGACGAGATCGGCAAGGCCCCGAGCATGTCCCCTGTCGGCGCCGGTCTGACGACAGCGTCCGTTCCGATCAATACCAGTCCGACGCCGCGCCCGGTCTACAAACCCGGAAACTCTCTCTGGCAGGATGCAAGCGCCAACCTTTTCCACGACCCGCGAGCCTCCCGGGTCGGCGATATCGTCACGGTTAAGATTTCGATAAAAGACAAAGCAACCCTGGACAACACATCGAACCGCTCACGGAAATCGAATGGCAATCTGAACGCAAATCTGACTTACAGTGCCAATTTTCCAAATCTTCAGACAGCCGGAACCGGCTCCTTTTCACCGTCGGCGGACTCCCAGACCTCAACGGACAGCGAAGGCGAGATCAAGCGGTCGGAAAATATCGATCTGCTTGTCGCCGCCGTCGTCACCAACGTGCTGCCGAACGGTAATCTCATGATCAGCGGCACGCAGGAAGTCCGCGTGAATTACGAAGTCCGTATTTTGAATGTCGCGGGCGTTATCAGGCCGGGTGATATTTCTACGGATAATGCCGTTTCCTACGACAAGATCGCCGAAGCACGGATCTCTTATGGCGGACGCGGGCGCATTTCCGAGATCCAGCAGCCCGCCTGGGGTCAGCAGATTGTCGATGCCATTACGCCTTTTTAGAGCTTAGGAGCGCGGCGTGGCAAAAGGAGATGATAAGACAGAAAAGAAGGCGAGTGGAGGCATTTCGATCATCGCACTCATCCTTTTTAGCCTTCTCGCGGCGGGCAGCGGAGCCGGCTTTGGGTTCGTGGTGCCGGATATGATCCAACCGCCGGCGTCTAAAACGCACGAGAAACCTACAGACGGGCACGAGGCGGGGCCGACGAAGCTGGCAGGTCTTGCACCGATCACCACCAATCTCGCCAAGCCGAGCACGACATGGATCAGGCTGGAGGCGGCGATCGTCGTCGAAAAGGATTTGGGGCCCGACCCCCAAGTCATGGCCTCAAAAATTTCGGAAGATATCGTCGGCTATCTGCGAACCGTTTCGATCGATCAGATCGAGGGGCCTAGCGGCTTTCAGCACCTTCGCGAAGATCTGAATGACCGCGTCCGCGTGCGAAGCGAAGGCAAAATTTCCGAACTCGTCATCACAAGCATGATTGTCGAATGATGAATGTGTTTCGGGACTGTTGCAGCTCAGTTGCAATCAGCGAGCGGGCGAAAAGCAGCGCAGGGGCGTTGTACTGTTGGGGACGCCTGCTGAGGCCCTTTTTGATCCTTAGACGGACGGCGCTGGCTTGCCTGATATTGGCTGCCGGGGCTTTGACGCTGGGGCTGATTCTCAGCTCGGACGCTGCAGCTCAAATTTCCACCAATCTGGAATCGCTGATCCCGCCCGGTGACGGGACCGCGACAGGCCGCGTGATTCAGCTTGTCGCGCTGATCACCGTTTTATCTGTCGCGCCAGGTCTCCTCATTATGGTGACCTGCTTTACCCGATTTGTGATTGCTTTATCGTTCTTGCGCGCCGGACTCGGCCTGCAAACCACGCCCGCAAATCTCGTCCTGATCAGCCTTGCACTATTCATGACCTTTTATGTGATGTCGCCGGCGTTCGACCGTGCCTGGACTGACGGGATCAAACCGCTGATGGAAAACCAGATCAAGGAGGAGGAGGCTTATACCCGCATTACGACTCCGTTCAAGGAATTCATGCGGACACATGTGCGCGATAAGGATCTGCGTCTGTTTGCGGATCTTGCCGGCGTTAAGCCGCCGCCGGAGGGTCAGGAGGCGAAGATCGAGATGCGCGTTCTTATCCCGGCCTTTATGATCTCTGAACTCAGGCGCGGCTTTGAAATCGGTTTTCTCATCATTCTGCCATTTCTCGTCATCGATATGATCGTGGCGACCCTGACAATGTCCATGGGCATGATGATGTTGCCGCCGACGATCATCTCGCTCCCCTTTAAAGTGTTGTTCTTCATCCTCATCGACGGCTGGAATCTGCTTGTTGGGGGTTTAATCCGATCATTCTTGTAAAAAGCCCCGAATCTTCTTTAGAAATAATTAATTATGGTTCTTTGTTAACCTAAAAAATAAGTTTACGTGATTTAGTGCCCCTTGATGGCGGATTGGAGCATCAAAATCCTGCTCCGAAGGCATGAAGCCGCTCCGCCATACCGGACGACCCGGTATGTCCCGTAGTCAATAATTCTTCCGAGGGGACATTCCACATGACGAGTCTTTTGACAAATATACCGGCGCGAACCGCGCTGCTAAATCTTACGATGACGAATAAGAAGCTGGAGATGGCGCAGGTCCGGATCTCGACAGGTCTTCGCGTTGCAACAGCACAGGACAATGCAGCTTATTGGTCGATTGCAACGACAATGCGTTCGGATAACTCGGCGCTTTCAACGGTTGAGGACGCTCTTGGCCTTGGCTCGGCGACTGTCGACGTTGCTTACACAGCCGTCGAAAGCTCAGTCGAACTTGCTCGCGAAATCCTTACCAAGCTTGTCGCCGCTCGCCAGCCGGGGCTGGATAAAGCCAAGATTCAGAATGAAATCTCTGAATTGCAAAACCA
>CAZMAC010000087.1:0-805 GCA_964564085.1 uncultured Hyphomicrobiaceae bacterium | reverse complement strand
CAGACGCTGCTGTTTTCAGCGATGAAAACTGGCTTTCCGTGAATTCCGGCATCACCGGTTACAATGGAACGAAAGAAATCGTCTCATCGTTTACGCGCATCAGCGGCGTCGCAACGATTGGGACGATCAGTATCGATGTCAGCAGCATCCATCTTTATGATACCGATACGACCGGCGTTGGAATTCTCGATGCAAGCCGCGGTGCAAATGGTGCAATCAGTACGACGGGAACTTACACTGTTGCCTCCATCGATATCTCAACACTGACGAATAGCCCGGCTGACACGACGACGCTGGAAAGTTACATCCAGGGAGCCGACGCCGTCGTTTCGGAACTCACGACCGCGGCCAGCTTCCTTGGCTCGGTGAAGTCGCGCATCGACCTGCAGAAAACATTTGTCACGAGCCTGATCGACTCCATCGATATCGGGATCGGTCAACTCGTCGATGCGGATATGAATGAGGAATCGACGAAATTGCAGGCTCTGCAGGTCCAGGCCCAGCTTGGCATCCAGGCGCTGTCGATCGCCAATCAGACGAGCCAGAATATCCTCGCGCTCTTCCAGTAAGAACGCCTATAATCGGGATATAAACGCGTGCGCCAGCAATGACGCACGCTTTTTTTGTTTTTCCGCCTTAGAGCCGTTTCTCGTTCCACAGATTCGCTCCTACGACTCGAAATCTTTATTTTATCGCGTTTCCGGACGGCGAACCGGTATCCACTTCGCCTGGAAACGCTTTGACGGCTCATCCCGAATTGACGCAAACCCCTGAATTTCAATAGTTTCGTTGCGTATATGGCCTC
>CAZMAC010000086.1:0-9789 GCA_964564085.1 uncultured Hyphomicrobiaceae bacterium | reverse complement strand
CAACGAACGTCGTCAAGTTGATCAATATCAAAGAGTTAGAGCAACTGTTCGCGTCCTATTGGACGCGCGTTGCTCTAGTCGAAAGCTTCCCAATGGATAGGATTTGCCGTTGCTTGTGATAAAATATGTTACATTTAATAGCCGTATGAGTGTGGGCCAAGTCCAATCGGGCGGTGCTTGATCGTGAGAACCTACGGATCAATGTCAGCGCGGTTTTTGAAACAATCCGTTCGTATGCTTTACTGAAAACCGTTACATCGATGATTACACGACGCATGTTTGTCACGGGTGGTGCGGCTCTTGCCACGGCTGCGGCTTTGAATTCAAATTCAGCTAAGGCCGCTCTGTCCTTCGGGCCTCCGGTACGTTTCAGTTGGGACGCACTGCAGGCCTGGGCCGAGCGGCTTTCCGGACTGCCTTACCGGCCTAGTCGGCCAAGCCGTCGCGACGTAATCGAGAAGATCGATTTCGATGCGCATCAGCAAATCCGCTATCGCCACGATGAAGCAATCCTGCCTGGACCCGGCTCCTATCCCGTCGAACTTTTTCATGTCGGCCGATATTTTATGGAACCGGTCAGAGTCTTCGTCGTCCGGGACGGCCAGTCGCGCGAAGTCCTTTACACGAACGAGCTGTTTTCTTACGGCAAGGCTTCCTTCGCTCGCAATCTGCCGGAAAATACCGGGTTTGCCGGTTTCCGTGTGATGCGTGCAATCGCTGAGCCGGATTGGATCTCTTTTCTTGGCGCCTCCTATTTCCGCACCACCGGGGAGACGAAACAATATGGTCTGTCCGCGAGAGGTCTTGCCGTCAATATCGGCCTTGCGGAGCCCGAAGAGTTTCCGCGATTTTTGAATTTCTGGATCGAGGAGCTCGACGGCCAGGACGGCATGATGATTTATGCGCTGCTCAACAGTCCGAGCGTTGCCGGCGCCTATCGGATCCGTGCTGTTCGTCAGACGGGCGTCGTCACCGATGTCGATATGGTTGTCCATGCCCGCCGGGATCTGGAGCGTGTAGGCGTTGCACCGCTGACCAGCATGTACTGGTACGGAAAATCGAACCGGCACGCGGCAATGGATTGGCGGCCGGAAATTCACGACAGCGACGGTCTAGCCATCCGGACCGGACAGAACGAGCAAATCTGGCGTCCTCTGAATAACCCGCCGGTTGTCAAGCTAAGCTCATTTTTCGATAAATCGCCAAAAGGCTTCGGCCTCATTCAGCGCGAACGCGACTTTGAAGCCTATCAGGATGACGGCGTTTTCTATGACAAGCGCCCCTCCGCCTGGGTCGAACCTGTCGGCGATTGGGGGGAAGGCGCGGTGCAACTGCTCGAAATCCCGACCGACGACGAAACCAAGGACAATATCGTCGCTTACTGGACGCCGAAATACCCCTATCGCGCAGGCGACCGCATTTCGATGAGCTATCGCATCCATTGGCGCAATCGAATGCCATATGATGCCGATTTCGGCCGTGTGATCGCAACACGCCACGGCGTGGGCGGCATTCCGGGCGGGCACGAACGGAATCGCTTGACCAAATATGTCATCGATTTTGAAGGCGGAGAGCTTGCGCAGCTGAAAAATCAGGATGGTGTTGTTCTGAATATCACTGCAAGCCGGGGACGGTACGATTCTGTGGCAGCTTATCGCGTCGTCGGCAAACCGCGTTGGCGTGCGATTTTCGACTATGATCCGCGCGGTGCGGACGCCACTGACCTACGCGCCTTTCTTGAGCTGAACGGCCGCGCGCTCACCGAGACATGGATTTACCAACATCTGGAGTCACTCGAATAGAGATGAGATCTTTGCAATTCATCACCCTAATGGGTGATGCGGCAAGAAGCTTCACCGCTATAGTAGGGTTATTAGTCCGGTAACGGACGAGAAGCAACACTGCAAATTATTTAAAAAATGCCCCCTGGTACTATACGACATATTTGAAACCTGGCCTTGCCATTTGGTAGGGCCATTTTTTTGAAGTATAACCATAACCAAGCGGATACTTTTACATGTGGATGACGCGATTACCTGCGGCAAGTGCGGCTTCTTTAATGGCTTCCGTTAAAGTCGGATGCGCGTGACAGGTGCGCGCCAGATCTTCAGCGGAGCCGCCAAACTCCATTAGCACCGCAGCCTCGGCAATCATATTGCCAGCATCCGGGCCGACGATGTGGACGCCAAGAACCTTGTCCGTTTTCGAGTCCGCCAAGACCTTCACAAAGCCCTCCGTCTGCCGATTGACTTTGGCCCGCCCATTCGCCGTAAAGGGGAATTTCCCACTCTTGTAAGAAATGCCGGCATCTTTAAGCTCTTCTTCTGTCTTACCGACAGAGGCGACTTCCGGATAGGTGTAGATGACATTGGGAATAACGTCGTAATTTACATGGCCGGCTTGGCCTGCAAGAATTTCGGCAACAGCGACGCCTTCATCTTCTGCCTTATGAGCAAGCATCGGTCCATGAATGACATCGCCAATCGCGTAGATTCCATCAACGTCGGTCTTAAAATGATCATCGACCATGATGCGGCGTTTATTGTCGAGCTTGACACCGACGTCTTCGAGCCCGAGGCCATCTGTATACGGCACGCGCCCGATTGAGACGAGCACGACGTCAGCGTCAATTGAGTCCGTCTTGCCGCCGCCGGACGGCTCGATCGTCGCTTTCAGGCCCTTATTGCTCCGCTCAACGCCTGTGACTTTGTGGCCGAGTTTGAAATCAACGCCCTGTTTGGCGAGAATCTTCTGAAACTGCTTTGCGACTTCGCCGTCCATTCCCGGAATGATACGATCAAGAAATTCGACAACGACGACCTCGGCGCCCAAGCGCCGCCAAACCGAGCCAAGCTCCAGCCCGATAATGCCGCCCCCGACCACAAGCATCTTTTTCGGAACGCTCGCCAGTTCCAAAGCGCCTGTTGAAGACACGACATTTTTTTCATCGATCTCTATGCCGGGAAGTGGAGCAACGTCGGAGCCTGTCGCAATGACGATGGCTTTCGTTTCCAACGTTTTGGCGTTGCCGCCATTGCCGTCGTGAATTTCGACCTTACCAGGGCCGGCGATCTTGCCGATCCCGTGATGGCTCTCAATCTTGTTCTTCTTGAACAGATAATCGACGCCTTTCACGTTGCCCTCAACGCCCTCGGTCTTATAGGCCATCATACCCTTCAGATCGAGTTCGGGCTGGACCTTGATGCCCATATGGCTCATGCCGTTCCTGGCTTCCTCAAAAAGTTCTGAGGCGTGCAGAAGCGCTTTCGAGGGGATACAGCCGACATTGAGACAGGTTCCGCCATGGCTTCCGCGTTTTTCGACAACGCCGACTTTCATGCCGAGCTGCGCGGCACGAATAGCGCAGACATAGCCGCCGGGGCCGGTGCCAATGACGATCAGATCGTATGACATAAGAAACTCGCTTTGATTTTAAGGCCGATGTGAGCCTGAATGCGGCGTGAGGACGATCCGGAAAGCACGGCGGTTATCCCGATCAAAGGTCCAACACGAGACGCTGCGGATCTTCCAGACTGTCCTTCACGCGCACGAGAAACGTGACGGCTTCCCGGCCATCGACGATCCGGTGGTCATATGTCAGCGCCAGATACATCATGGGACGCACCTCAACTTTTCCATCAATGACCACTGGGCGTTCCTGGATTTTATGCATCCCAAGAATGCCCGATTGCGGCGCATTAAGAATCGGGGTCGACATCAGCGAGCCGTAAATACCGCCATTAGTGAGCGTGAAAGTGCCGCCCTGCATGTCTTCAATACCGAGCTTGCCGTCACGCGCGCGGCGGCCAAAATCAGCGATGTCTTTTTCGACTTGAGCGATGTTCTTGTGATCCGCATCGCGCAAGACCGGGACAACAAGCCCGCGATCCGTCCCGACAGCAATGCCAATATTATAATAGTTCTTGTAGACGATATCATCGCCATCAATCTCGGCGTTAACGGCCGGAATTTCGCCAAGTGCGTGGATGCAGGCTTTGACGAAAAAGCCCATAAAGCCGAGCTTGACCTTATGCTTCTTCTCGAAAAGATCCTTATACTGCTGACGCGCTTTCATGATCGCGCCCATATCGACCTCATTGAAGGTCGTCAGCATGGCGGCTGTGTTCTGCGAATCTTTCAGACGGCGGGCAATTGTCTGACGCAGCTTGGTCATGCGCACACGTTCTTCACGCGTCTGGTCTTGCTGGCGGACCGGCCCGCGGGGCGCAGGGGCTGGCGCAGGAGACGGCGCTTTTGCGAGACTGGTTCCGGATTCGAGCGCGGCGAGAACATCTCCTTTCAGGATGCGTCCGTCTTTGCCGCTCCCCTCGATAGAGGCGGGATCGATGCCATTTTCGGTGACGGCTTTACGCACGGCCGGCGACAAGGTTCCGGCGGCATTGCCGGCCGATTTCCCATCCTGACTCTGATCTTTGCCCTTCGACTGAGCCCCAGCGGCCGTTTCAGCAGACGCTTTTTCTTTCGCCGGTTCCGCCTTCGCTTGCGCGCCGCCCGCGCCAATCGAGCCGAGTACGGCGCCGACTTCGACCGTTTCGCCTTCCGGAACGGTGACCTCCGAAATCACGCCGGCCGAGGGCGCATTGACTTCCAGCGTAACCTTGTCGGTTTCAAGCTCGACCAGCGGCTCGTCCGCCTTGACGGCGTCGCCAGCCTTTTTGAACCATTTTCCGACAATGGCTTCGGTAACAGATTCGCCCAGAGCGGGCACACGGATCTCAGTCGCCATAGGTTCCCATCCTTTATTGCATGGCCGTAAATCCGTTCGACGGCCTGCTCTTTATAGCGTTAAGGCTTCATCGAGGAATGCTCTTAATTCCGCCTGATGTTTACTCATAAGGCCGGTCGCCGTGGCGGCGGCTGCCGCGCGTCCGACATAACCGGGACGTCTATGTGTTGCACCGATATGGTCAAGAACCCATTCGATGTTCGGCTCAATAAAACTCCAGGCGCCCATATTTTTCGGCTCTTCCTGGCACCAGAACATTTCCGCCTGCGGGAAGCGCCCAAGCTCCTGAATGAGAGCGCGTGCGGGGAAGGGGTATAATTGCTCCACACGCATCAGATAAATATTGTCGAGCTTGCGGTTCTCACGCTCCTCGAACAGGTCGTAATAGACCTTACCGGAGCATAGAACGACGCGCTTGATCTCATTGTCCGGGACAAGTTTGATGGCCTCGCTCTGACCGACTTCGGCACCATCCCAAAGGACCCGGTGGAATGTCGTATCCGGCCCCATCTCGTCCATATCGGAGACGACCCGCTTGTGACGGAGAAGCGATTTCGGCGTCATCAAGACCAGCGGTTTGCGGAATTTGCGGTGCATCTGACGGCGAAGAATATGGAAATAGTTTGCCGGCGTCGTACAATTGGCGATCTGCCAGTTGTCTTCCGCCGAGAGCTGTAGATAACGCTCAAGCCGCGCCGAGGAATGCTCCGGGCCCTGGCCTTCATAGCCGTGGGGCAGGAGCATCACGAGGCCGGACATGCGCAGCCATTTGCGCTCGCCGGCTGCCAGAAACTGATCGATGACGACCTGCGCACCATTGGCAAAGTCGCCAAATTGCGCCTCCCACAGAACCAGCGCCATCGGTTCGGCGAGACTGTAGCCATATTCAAAGCCAAGGACAGCTACCTCGGACAGCATCGAGTTGATTACTTCGAGCTTGGCCTGTCCCTTGGCAATATTATTGATGGGCGTATATTTGTCCTCAGTCACCTGATCGACCAGCACGGCGTGGCGCTGTGAGAATGTCCCGCGCTCGACGTCCTGCCCGCAACGGCGCACAGGAAAGCCTTCATTAACGAGCGTTCCGAGTGAAAGCGCCTCAGCGGTCGCCCAATCGACGCCCTTGCCCCGATCCACCATCTTCCGGCGATTTTTGAAGAGCCGGTCAATCGTGCGGTGCGCATTGAAATCTTTCGGCAGGCCAGTGATTTTTTCGCCGACCTTACGCAAGGTCTCGGTCGATACAGCGGTCTCGCCCTTGCGCGGCCCTTCCTCAGCACGAGACAGGCCGGACCAGCGGCCATCGAGCCAGTCCGCCTTGTTCGGACGGTAA
Organism: uncultured Hyphomicrobiaceae bacterium; assembly: GCA_964564085.1. Lineage (GTDB taxonomy): Bacteria > Pseudomonadota > Alphaproteobacteria > Rhizobiales > Rhodomicrobiaceae > JAHQVI01. Next base: position 3,709 of record CAZMAC010000086.1, on the reverse strand, counting down.
TTGTCGGCAAGATCGAATTCGCTATCCAAATGATCGAAAACGGATTGGCGCAATTCATCGACCTCGCCGTCCTTGATCAATCCTTCCTCGACAAGCCGTTTGCTGTAAATGTCGGTCACGACGGGATGTTCGCGAATGCGCTTATACATCAAAGGCTGGGTGAAGCTTGGCTCGTCGCCCTCATTATGACCGAAACGGCGATAGCAGAACATGTCGATCACGACGGGTTTATGGAATTGCTGGCGGAATTCCGTGGCGATTTTAGCGACATGAACGACCGCTTCCGGATCGTCGCCATTGACGTGGAAGATCGGCGCTTCGATCATGCGGGCCACATCGGAAGGGTAAGGCGAGGAGCGCGCCATGCGTGGCGCCGTCGTAAAGCCGATCTGGTTATTGACGATGAAATGCAGCGAACCGCCCGTGCGGTGTCCTCTCAGCCCCGATAGGCCAAAACATTCAGCAACGACGCCCTGACCTGCAAAAGCCGCATCTCCATGAAGCAGAAGCGGAAGAACTGTTTCACGCTGTTTATCGCCTGCCTGATCCTGCTTTGCACGGACTTTGCCGAGCACAACCGGATCGACGATCTCAAGATGTGAGGGGTTCGCCGTTAGAGACAAATGAACGTTATTGCCGTCGAAATCCCGGTCCGAAGATGCGCCAAGATGGTATTTCACATCGCCCGATCCTTCGACATCGTCAGGATTGGCGGAGCCGCCTTTGAATTCGTGGAAGATCGCACGATAAGGCTTGCTCATAACATTCGCGAGCACATTCAGACGCCCACGGTGCGCCATACCAAAAGCAATCTCGCGGACCCCGAGCTGACCGCCGCGCTTGATGACTTGTTCAAGGGCGGGAACTATAGATTCGGCGCCGTCCAGACCGAAACGTTTCGTGCCCGTATATTTTTTGTCGAGAAACTTCTCGAAAGCTTCTGCTTCGATCAGCTTGGCGAGAATGGCTTTCTTGCCGAGATCGGTAAAGGTGATTTCCTTGTCCGCGCCCTCGATACGCTCCTGAATCCAGGCTTTTTGCTCAGGCGTCGAGATATGCATGAATTCCACACCGATTGTTGAACAATAGGTGCGTTGCAGGATTTGTACAATCTGGCGGACAGTCGCCATTTCCAGGCCGAGCACTTTGTCGATATAGATCAGGCGATCCATATCTTCAGGGCGGAAGCCATAGGTTTCCGGCTGCAACTCCGAGTGCGGTTTACGTTCCTCTAAACCGAGAGGATCGAGCGTGGCGGCCAGATGGCCGCGGACGCGGTAGGAGCGGATCAGCATAAGCGCCCGGATTGAGTCCCGGACCGCTTTCATCGTCTCGGCGGGCGTAAGTTCCACACCTTCGAATTGGGCCTTTTCGGAGATTTTCTCCTCAATCTGGCGTTCTGCTGCTTCGGCCCAATCACCAGCTAGCGCTGTAACAAGCTCGCCGTTCACCCGCTCTGGCCAATCGGACCGCTTCCAGGACGGCCCCTGCGCATCGGCGATAACGGTTTCTTTGCGTTCTTTCATACCGTTGAAAAACGCGCGCCAGTCGGCCGTTACTGCCCCTGGATTGTCCTGAAACCGCGAATAGAGATCTTCGATATACGCAGCGTTAACGCCATGTAAAAAAGACGTTTGCTCGAAAAGCTCGTTTTGGCCTTGCTTGCTCATTTCTCACGCCCTCTTTTCGCGAGGTACGATCTCCGTTTATAAAGGAGTAGCAGCCCGCATCACATTGGACCATATGGGCATCATTGCACGAAATTGCGACCAAAAGGTTCATCATTCAATTGCGAACAAATTTTGCCGCTAGTGGTTCGACTAAAATGTTAAATTTGCCCCACTAGCCGCGTAAAACGTCCAGTAAAGTCGTCCCAATGCTGGCCGGTGAGTCGGCCATATGAATGCCCGCGGAGCGCATGGCGTCGATCTTGCTGGAAGCCCCGCCTTTCCCGCCGGAAATAATGGCCCCGGCATGCCCCATCCGGCGCCCTGGAGGTGCGGTGACGCCAGCAATAAACCCGACCGTCGGCTTCTTAACCGTTGCCCTCGACAAAAATTCGGCGGTTTCTTCCTCAGCCGTCCCGCCAATTTCGCCGATCATTATGATCGATTCCGTTTCCGGGTCGGCAAGGAACAGTTCCATAACGTCGATAAATTCGGTTCCCTTGACAGGGTCTCCGCCGATACCAACGCAAGAAGACTGGCCAAGCCCGGTTGTGGTCGTTTGATGAACCGCTTCGTAAGTCAAAGTGCCGGAGCGTGAGACAATTCCTACTGAGCCGCGTTTGTGGATGTGGCCGGGCATGATGCCAATTTTGCAGGCATCCGGCGTGATGACGCCGGGGCAGTTCGGGCCGACAAGCCTCGTCCGGGAGCCGTCCAGCGCGCGCTTGACTTTCACCATATCGTTGACCGGAATGCCTTCCGTAATGCAAACGGCAAGCGGGATTTCGGCGTCAATCGCTTCGAGGATGGCGTCGGCGGCAAATGGCGGCGGCACATAGATCACCGTCGCATTAGCGCCTGTTTTGTTAACGGCCTGTTGAACGGTGTCGAAGACGGGAAGGCCAAGATGCTCCGTACCGCCTTTGCCGGGCGTGACGCCGGCCACCATTTGGGTGCCATAGGCGATCGCCTGTTCGGTATGAAATGTCCCTTGAGCGCCCGTAATGCCCTGACAGATCACTTTCGTATCTTTGTCAACAAGAACTGCCATGATCTAATATCTCCTAATCATTTCTTAGACAGCGGCCCGCCCGCCGGAAAATTCATTTGCGTTGGTGTGCCCGGATTGGATCGTCGGATTGAATGAAGGTGTTTGCGCCGTATCGGAGCGCGCAGCCTCCGGGGTCTCGAACTTGTAACCGAGCGCGCTGATTTCTTTGGCATACCAGCGGCCGACCAGGTCACGCGTCTTATCCGTATAATATTTCGAATAATGCTCCCGGTCCGGATTATAGGCTCGCAAACGCGGCATTTGGATTGAAGCATCGATGCCGAGATGACTGAGTAACTCCGGGATCTCCTGATCCAGGTTCTCATAGCGCAGAACGCGATCCGCAACGATTTCGCGACCGATCGCGTAGATCGACCAATTGTTCAAACGCACATATTCAGTACTACGATAGATTATGGATCGCATATCGCGGTCGAAATCCAGGTTCTGATTGCCTTTTTTCCATTGGCGATGCGCATAAAGCGAGACTTGCCGGTCCCAGGGATTACGCTCGATGGCAAATTTGTAATAGCTGTCGAAGATCTTCCGGCCGAGAACATCTCGGGCTTGTTTCGCTGTCGCATGACGGTGAAGACCGAACCATTGGGGGAAATGGCGTTTCAGAGCGCCATGATGGATCGGAGAAAATTTCGCCCAGGCCGGCCGCCTCAGGCTTGCCTGCTCATCATTCTCCGTCAGGATGCTTTGAAGCGCCTGCGTCAGGCTGGTGCCGCCGGTCTTTTCCGTTCGCAGGAAGATGAAGCGATATTTGTGCGAAACGATCATCAGCCGGCGCTGCCACGGACTTGTCCGACGATCTTTTGAGCGGCATCGGCGAGATTGTCGGCCGGTATGATCGCAAGACCGCTTTCCGCCAGAATTTTCTTGCCGAGCTCGACATTCGTGCCTTCGAGGCGAACAACGAGCGGCACAGCCAGGCTCATCTCGCGGGCGGCGGCAATAATCCCTTCCGCGATGATGTCGCAGCGCA
>CAZMAC010000085.1:0-9867 GCA_964564085.1 uncultured Hyphomicrobiaceae bacterium | reverse complement strand
ATAAATCAACGCCGTTCAGCCTTGCGTAGGTCAAATTGGCGCCAACAAGCCTCGCATGGCTGATGTTAGCCCCGACTAATGTTGCATGAGGAAGCTGTATACCGCCAAGATCTGCTTCCTGGAGGTTGATAGGACCGCCATTGCTTGGCCCAAATTGACGTTGGCTGAGCGTTAAGCTCGCGTCACTTAGATCTGGAATGCGACCCTGGTTTTCATTGCGCCAAGCATTCCAGACTTCAGGCCCTTGGCAAAGTTTCTCCAGATCCTGAGGATTTGCCACAAGATCAGTTTCCCTGTGAGTAGAAAAAGATTGGCGCAAACTGACGCATTTGGATTTTCCATTTTAAACAATTCATCGATATCAAGGCATTTCTGAGGCACATGGGACCGGATCGGGACAAAGCCGTTGAAAACGATTTGACGGGCCTTGTTAACCTTCGGTCCGCGGCGAGGTTATGACAAATTATACTAGTCACCTGAATCTGAAGTTCGTTCTGAGCTTGCTGCATAATGTGACGAACTTCTGGATCATAACACTAGGTTAAAACCTTACGATCGCTTTTTTTAAATTTGTAGATGATTATCGGCCAAATGCGGCGATTATCAAACGAAGTCGACGCTTAAACAATGCGATGAGACGCGGCAGTCACGATGGTTTGCAGCACTTCGTCGATATTATCGAAAATCCAATAATGGCCGGCCTTTTCGATCTTAAAGACTTTGCAGTTTGGGATCAGCTCGCCTAGCCGTAAAGCCGAGGTAATGGGGACATTGCGATCGCTGAGACCCTGCCATAAAAATGCGGAAGCCGTGATATTCTGGAACGGGATATTCCAGGGGCGTGAAAAGAGCTTCATTTCCTGCAGGCTTGCCGTAATTCCCGGGCGGCAGCCTTCCCTCACACCGTTCAAAAGATTCTGGCGAACCTCTGAACGGCTGAGGATTTTCCAATCGGGCGGCGCGGCCCGCATCTTGATGAAGCCGAAAATCAGGTTGGGGGTATAGAGAAACGATAGCCGTCCCAGGCCGAACAGCGTTCCCATCAGCACCGGAATACGCGGCGAAAGGCAGAAAGCGATCTGATGGCCCAAGCCGATGGAAGCCGGTCTTTCAGAGCCGCTCATCGGGCCTATCGGACTGACAAGTCCAAGAGCCAGCACACGGTCCGGCAAAAGGGCTGCACAAGCCGCTGCATAGGGACCTCCTCCAGAAATACCGGCAATGGCAAATTTATCGATGCCGAGCGCGTTTGCGACGTTTTCCAGATCGGCGGCGTAACTTGCCAGTGTCCGGCCGGGATGAGGACTCGAAATGCCAAAACCTGGCCGCTCAGGCGCCAATAGACGAACGCCGGACTCCATTGCTGCGGAATGCGCAATCTGAAACATGAAGCGTGATCCTGGCGTGCCATGCAGTCCGAAGATTGGCACACCGCTCGGATCGCCATATTCGGCATATCCAAGAATACGGCCGTCAGGCAGTTGAAGCGTCCGAAGGGTTTGTTCGGGAGGATTTTGTGAGATCGAATGGATCGTCATGGCCGTAGGCATCGCTTGCTGGCGCGCATCCAATTGGGACGGAAATCGCCGTGGACGCTCAGCCGGCGCAGATAGATTTTCATCCCTAAGCGATCGTGATCAAGCCTTCCCGCGCCTCATCGATCAAAGGCAAAAGGGCTTTTCATGCAAAGCTGTAAATATGGCCGTAGTCTGATGGAAGACTACGGCCTCGATTGAACGCGATTTTCTTTGCAGCCATTTCTTTTGCTTAGTTCACCTGGTCCGGCAATGGATTCGTCTGAAGCGCCGCCGGAGCATTCGGGTTTGGCTCTGTCTGGACAGCGATCTCGACACTGCCATATCCAAAGTAGGCAAGTGCGCCAAAGATCAAGCCAAAGATTATTGCTGTAACAAACGCGTTGATAACGCGGTTGCTGAATGTGATGGTATTGCCGATCCAGGCCACGAAAAAGACGACGATTGCTGCGATCAGCACAGGTTCAAGCCATAAATAGTCCTCTGGTAAGAACATTCGATCCCCCTAATTGTGCCAATGTCTGACAGACTTGAGTGCGTTCCTTATAGCAGGTCATTGTGTGACAAGTAAAATTTAGTTTATGGGTCTTGCGACCCAAAATCGTGCACTGTTGCCGTGCGTTGCGGTGATCTTTAAAATCTGAAATTGCCGAGCTTGTTCAATTCGGCTTTTCGTTATGTCGGTTCATATTTTGTAGCGTAAATATAGACGAGATCCGAATTCCGCAATTTATTTCATTGAAACAATTTGGACATTTTCAGCAAGAGGTGCTGCGCCTTGTTGAATGGTCAGTCCGAGCAGATAGTCGCCATATGGACTTTTGCTTAGATCCGCTGCACGCTTGTGCAGACTCTCCTGGCTGATCCAGCTTTGTCGCCAGGCAATCTCCTCAAGACAAGCAATTTTAAGCCCCTGACGGCGTTCTATCGTTCGAACGAATTCACTGGCTTCGATCAGAGAGTCGCAAGTTCCGGTGTCGAGCCAGGCATAGCCGCGCCCGAATGTTTCAACATGAAGCTTTCCGCGTTCGAGATAGACCTTGTTGACGTCCGTAATTTCGAGCTCGTTGCGCCAGGAGGGCCGGATCGATCTGGCAATGTCCAGGACGTCATTGTCGTAAAAATAAAGACCGGTCACAGCATAATTCGATTTCGGCTGACGGGGTTTTTCTTCAATGCTGACGGCGTGCCCCGCCTTATCGAAACTGACGACGCCGTAGCGTTCCGGATCTGAGACCCAATAGCCAAAGATTGTTGCGCCGGAGCTGCGAGCAGACGCGCGCTCCAACACGGCCTGCAAGCCATGGCCGTAGAATATATTATCGCCCAACACAAGCGCGACGCGGCTATTCCCGACAAACTGTCTGCCTATGGTGAAGGCTTGGGCGAGGCCTTCCGGCCGGGGTTGTATCGCGTAGCTCAGTGATATTCCCCATTCAGAGCCATCGCCCAAAAGCTTTTGGAACGCAGTTGCGTCATGCGGCGTGGTAATAATGAGGATATCCCGGATACCGGCCAGCATCAGCACGCTCAGCGGGTAATAGATCATCGGTTTGTCGAAAATCGGCAGCAGCTGTTTCGACACAGCCAGGGTCACAGGATGAAGGCGCGACCCGCTGCCACCGGCGAGAATAATCCCTTTCATGACGCTTTTGCCTCGATTCTTTCCGGGCGCAGCTCTTCAAGCACACTCGCAAGAGCGTTTTGCCAGCTTTGCGGTTTGATGCCGAAGACGCGCTCGATCTTGTCTAGTTTCAGGACGGAGTTTCGTGGGCGCGGAGCTGGTGCATCGAACGCATCGGTCGAGATTGGATGGACGGTTGGATTTATTTGCCGCCAAGGCTTGGTGATGCGGACAATTTCAGCGGCAAAGCCGTGCCAGCTGACCGGCTCGCCACGATTGGAGAAATGATAAAGGCCCCAATGGCGATCGGTTTTCATTGCCTTTGTGGCTGTGAGAACAATTGCATCCGCCAAATCAGCTGTCGAGGTTGGCCGGCCAAACTGGTCGCTGACAATCTTCAGGACGTTGCGCTCCCCGGCCAGGCGCAGAATCGTGCGCAGGAAATTATTGCCATGCGGCCCATAAAGCCAGCAGGTGCGAATGATGATGTGCTGAGGGTTTTCTATGGCAATAGCGCGTTCACCTGCGAGTTTGCTTTTGCCATAAACATTGATAGGCGAAGGCGTATCGTCTTCGCTCCAGGCATCCTGCTTGTTGCCGTCAAAAACATAATCTGTCGAGATATGAACAATGGGAACATTGCGAGCGGCTGCAGCCTTTGCCAGAGCTCCAGCGCCTTCGCCGTTGATCGCAAATGCAAGGGCTTGATCGTTTTCTGCTTTGTCAACGGCTGTGTACCCTGCGGTGTTTATGACAAGGTCAGGGCAGGTCTCATTGAAAAACCGGTCAAAGCTGCCGGCTCGTGTCAGATCAAGCTGATGACGTGAAGCCGTAATCAGGGATGTCCCGTGCGGAAAACGGGTTTGGCACAATGCCGCCCCAAGTTGCCCGGTCGCGCCGGTTAGTAAAATCCTCATGAGGCCAAGCGCTCAACGACGCCGAGCCTGTGACCGGCGTAAATCCGCTGGCGGATTGTTTGCAACCAGGACTCATTTTTGAGATACCAATCGATGGTTCCCGCCAGCCCCGATCGAAAATCCCGCAAGGGAGTCCAGCCGATTTCCTTGCGCAGCTTCGACGCATCGATTGCATAGCGCTGGTCATGTCCCGGCCGGTCCGTCACGAACCGGATCAAACGCGCATGCGGGGCTGCGGCCGGAAAGCGTTCGTCCATGACCTCGCAGATCAGTTTGACGATATCGATATTCCGATATTCCGCGCGCCCGCCGACGAGATAATTCTCACCGACGCAGCCGGTTTCGATAATCTTCCAAATGGCTGCTGCGTGATCGTCGACATGCAGCCAGTCACGAATATTTTCGCCGCTCCCATAAACAGGCAGGCTTTCGCCGCGCTGTGCGCGCAAGATCATCAGCGGGATGAGCTTTTCCGGAAATTGCCAAGGCCCATAATTATTTGAGCAGTTGGATGTCATGACGGGAAGCCCGAAAGTCGCCCCCCATGCGGACACCAGATGATCGGCTGCAGCTTTCGAGGCCGAATAGGGCGAATTCGGACGATAGGGAGAGCGTTCGGTAAAGGCCGGAGCCTCAAGGCCAAGCGATCCGAAGACTTCATCTGTTGAGACATGGAGCAAGCGAAATTTTGCACGCCGCGCATCGCTGAGCTTGTCGAGATAGCCCCGCGTTACTTGCAGAAGATTGAAAGTGCCGAGAATATTCGTTTTGACGAATTCAGCGGGGCCGTCGATAGACCGGTCGACATGCGTTTCGGCGGCGAGGTGAATCACGGCGTCCGGCCGATATTGATCGAAAACCGTTTTAAGCTTTTCGCTGTCGCAAATATCGATGCGCTCGAATTGATAGCGCTTGTCATGCGCTGTGTCTTCGAGCGCTTCGGGCGTTGCGGCGTAGGTCAGCTTATCGATATTGATAAACTCATGATCGGTATGTCGAATACCATATCGAATGACGGCCGAGCCGATGAAGCCGCAGCCTCCGGTCACAAGGACTTTCATCAGGCGGCCACCTCGTTTTCATCATTCTTATAATCGAACGGAGATGTGATTTCCCGCAGCAAGGGCAGGGCGGCGTCTTTCGGCGAAAAAATCGCTTTGTCGCTGGAAATGGGCCAGCGAATCCGAAGGGAAGGATCGTCCCAAAAGATGCCCTGGTCGTGCTCTTTTGCATAGGGCGCGCTGACTTTATAGGCAATTTCGGTCAGCGGCCTGAGCGTTGCAAAGCCATGTGCAAAGCCTTCCGGCAAAAAGAGTTGTAAGGCATTTTCCGCACTAAGCTCAACAGCGACATGTTTGCCAAAGGTCGGAGAACGCTTACGAATATCGACGGCAACATCGAAAATTGCCCCGCGAACGACGCGGACAATCTTTGACTGTGCAAAGGGGGGTGCCTGGAAATGAAGACCACGGATTGTACCGCATCCGGTCGAAAGAGACAGGTTGTCCTGAACAAAGGATATGTCGATGCCGTGATCTGCCAGCTGGCCGGCATTGTAGGTCTCGCAAAAAAAGCCCCTCAGGTCATAATGCCGTTTTGGCTCAATGAGTTTTACCCCCTCAATATCGAAGGTTCGTATTTTCATGAATGCGCCTCAAATTGGAGTTGTCCGACGGCTGATGCTATCGTTGAGTTGCTGTTCGTAAGGTGCGGCAAACGCATCGAGGGCACGATGCCAGTCGTAAAAGCCGAATTTGGCCGCGGCGGAAATCGTTTTCAGGAGAACTTTCTTGCGCTGGAACGCGATTCCGTGAAGTTGGCGGCGCAATTCGCGGCGGCGCCATTTATAAAAGGACGTGACGGCCGCTCTACGGTGACGGGGCGTCAGGATCATACGCGATGCCTGCAAGATCCGGATCGTCTGGTGACGTGTGAGCGCAAGGGATGCGCCGAACTGATTGGGCGCACCGCTCATATGAAAACAGACCGGATCTGGAACTCGGACCAGCTTTCCCGTTGATGTCATGCGCAGCGCCAGGGCAAAATCCTGACAGGAAATCAGTGTTTCGGGCAGAGGCAGCACTGATTTGGTCGCGCCGGTCCGGTAAACGGCCTGCGACGTGGTAAAATCCATGGCTTGGATGAGATGAAGGATCGCATCGGAATGGACATAGGAGCGCTTGTTGGCTGGCGGCGGCCTGTCCAGAGCGTCCAAAGCCAGCGGTTCCGGTCCGTAATCGATCACGCCGCCATATGCGATCGTTGCGCCATCGCGCTCCGCGATTTCCACCAGATACCGTGTCGATCCGGGAATCAGCGGGTCATCGCCATCGCATAATCGGATCCACGGCGAGCGAGCGAGCGGGATAACCCGGTTTAAGGCTGCATAGACACCGCGTTTACATTGCTGGATAAGAAGAGCGCCCGGAAGAAAGTCGATAAAGTTGCGGCAGATTTCCGGCGACTCATCGATGGACCCATCGTCAATGATGATGACCTGCCCGCCGGTGCTTTCCTGTTCCCGCCGGATGCTTTCCAGCACACAAGGCAAAAAGGCCGCCTTGTTATATGAGGTGAGAATATAAGAGACCTCTGCCATCAAAAACCATCCCGAACCGGACTTTTACGGCGCCTGTATCGACGCGCGGCGCTGACCGATTGGCTCCAATGTCGAAAAGACGCCGGATAAGCTGGTCACGCGCTTCGATGGTCTCTTAGCGGCTGGGCTGGTTACGATTCAACTAAAAATTGAATCTTTTAAGTATGCACGCAAAGATTTAAACAGCTTCGCGTTCACCTTGTGAATATTGAATGTCATAAAGACGCGAATAGACGCCTCCCAAGCTGATAAGCTCACGATGGGTGCCGCTTTCGGCAAGGCGTCCGCTGTCGATGACATGGATTCGATCTGCATTGAGGACCGTTGCCAGACGGTGTGCGATGACGAGGGTCGTGCGCCGCTCGGTCAGCTGGGTAAGCGCGCGCTGAATGGCCTGCTCCGATTCGCTGTCCAGGGCAGAGGTTGGCTCATCGAGAAGGATAATCGGCGCGTTTCTGAGAAAGGCACGGGCAATTGAAATTCTTTGCCGTTGCCCGCCGGAAAGCTGACCGCCCAGCTCGCCGACTTGTGTCTGATAGCCGCCCGGCAAGCCCTCAATGAAATGATGCGCATAGGCCGCTTTAGCTGCTGCGATGATCGCTTCGTCGCTGGCATTGTCGACGCCGGCGGCGATATTGTCGCGTATCGTGCCATCGAACAGAAAGACGTCCTGGCTCACAAGCGCGACATTGCTACGGAGCGAATGAAGCGTGATATCGCGAAGGTCCTGCGCATCGATCGTAATCGCACCTGAACCCGGATCCCAAAAACGCAGGATCAGATTCATGATCGTCGTTTTACCGCTGCCCGACAGACCCACAAGCGCCGTCGTCTTTCCGGCCTCGAAGACCAGATTCAATTCGCGCAAAACCGGGCTTTGCGGCACATAGCTGAAATCGACATTGTCGAAACGGATCTCGCCGGCATCAACTCGAAGCGGCTTGGCGTCCGGCTTGTCGACAAGAACGGGCTTTTCATCGATCAGGTCGAACATCATTTTGACCCCGATACAGGCCTGACCGAGGCGAACCTGCAGGCGCGCCAGGCGCCGCGCAGGCTCGTAAGCCATCAATAGAGCCGTGATGAAGGAGAAGAACTCGCCGGGCGTTTCATTATAGGTCAAACTGCGCCATCCGGCATAAAAGATCACGCCCGCGACGGCAAAACCACCGAGCGTATCTATCATCGGGTTCACCCCGGCATTGACCGATACCATCTTGTTATTGACGCGCTCGACCGCTTCGATCGATCCATCCATGCGTTGCTTCATCGCCGGTTCGAGCGTGAAGGCTTTGACGACGCGGACCCCTTGGGCGGTTTCGCGCATCGTCTTCACGATATTGCCGAACGACATCACCTCTTTTGAGACGACCTTACGGATGCGCTTGACGAGCTTTTTCTGGATGAGAATGCCGATCGGCGCGCCAAGGGCGCAAATCGCGAACATGGCAGGCTGTTGAATGACCATAACCGCAACCAGGCCGATAAGCGTAACGAGGTCGCGGCCCAGGCTGGTCGCCAGAAGATTGATTGCATCGCGTGTTGCCTGGGCATTCAGGGTGATGCGCGTGATAAGATCATTTGACTGAAAACGCTGAAAAAAATTGAGATCCTGGTGGAGCAGATGGTCGAACATCTTGCTCTGCGTCTCGGCAACCATGCGATTGCCAATGCGCGCAAGGATGACCTCCTGAAAATAGGATGCAGCCCCTTTCGCCGTGAAAATCCCGATGACAATGGCCGGCAGCCAAACCAACGCCCCCGCCTGGCGGTCGACAAAAATCAGATTGACGACATCCTTCATGAGCCATGCGCTGAGGGCCGTCGTGCCGGACACGATGAACATGAAAATAAATGCTACCGCATAACGCGGTGCGTATTTTCGTGCCTTTTCCTTAATCAGCCGGGCTATGAGGGCGAGATCGCTGCGAGGCAGGAACAGTTCAAGAATTCTTATCAAGAGCGTCTCTCATTGCGTCAATGCCGGTCCTCGCCCGCAACCGGCTTTATGAAAAGCGAAATAATAAAGCGCTAAATAAACGCTTGTCTGGCAGCTTGTCAAAAGCGGTTAAGTGCTAAGTTGTGTGGAGCAGCGGTCCCGCGATTTGGCTTTTTCCGCTTTTCTACGGCTAGCTTGACTGTAAAGCCGTTTTTACGCGCATGATATGCATGGCTTTTAGGCCTTATTGTTTTAAGCTGTTGAGATAGCTGAGCAGATCATCAATTTGCTCCGGCGTGAGAACAAATTCCGGCATCGCCTGATGCCCGACGGTGATCCCTTCCGCAAAAGCTTCGGCAAGATTTTCCACTGGATATCGCGTGACGACCTCACGAAAGGGCGGTGCGTCCTCATGTGGGCTGTTTCCGGTTTCAGTAACAGCATGACAGCTTGCGCAGTGTTCTTGCGCAAGCGATTTGCCTGCTTCGATATCCTGCGCCTGGGCATCGCCGGTAAAAAGCGCGAACAACATGGCGGCCATCAAACAGGGAGCGGTGACTGTTCTTCGCATCAAGTCAACCTCCGTCAGATGAGTCGGCCCGATATATAACAGCAGACGCAGTCTGCGTCACGGCTTTGCCGATGCAACGGCCCTCGAATAGGCTTTGCCCACCGTCCGGATCAATTGGTCCGATACGGTGTTGGCGTAGCCTTTCTCTTTGGCGATCGCGCCGAATCGTTCCGCTGTTTCCCTGTCACCGCGGACGGTGGCGACGGCGGATAAATTAAAATAGGGCAGCGGATAGTCGGGGTCGCGCTCAACTGCGCGCCGCCAGCAATCTTCCGCAAGATCGAGATGTCCCTGATACATATGGGCGACGCCGAGATTGGTCTGCGCCATGGCTTCGGCGTCGGATGTAAAGATGCCCGACAAGGTATGGATAAAATGACGCCGCCAGGGCTCGCGCTTCAGGGTCGCAAGGAAACGTTCCGTCGTCTCAATGGACGCCTGATATTCGCCCTTTTCAAGCAGATTCCGGCCACGAAAAAGATCCCGAAAGAGATAAGTGCCGATGCGGCCAGGAATAAGAAGCGTCAGCGCAATAAGAAGCCAGGCCCAAATCGAAAGTTGCCAATAAATGCCGATAAGCACAAGACTGGCGCTTAGTGCAACGAACAGGCCTAGATAAACCAGTTTGCGGCGGCTGGTGCGATTCATAAGCACATACCTGAATAAGGAAGGATGTGCCGCT
>CAZMAC010000084.1:0-9922 GCA_964564085.1 uncultured Hyphomicrobiaceae bacterium | reverse complement strand
GACACGCTTTAGCGCCTCTCTCGCCTGGTCGTTTCTAAAACTTGCTTGCGTCAGATGGTCCTGCCGCCGTCAACCTCCAGCACGACGCCCGTGATGAACTCGGCTTCATCCGAGGCGAGGTAGAGCGCGGCGTTTGCCATGTCCTCAGGCTCACAGAGCCGGCCCAGCGGGACAGTGGCAATAAACTTCTTCCGGTTCTCAGGCGTGTCAGGCAGGCCCATGAAGGTTTCCAAAAGCGCCGTTGCTCCCATCACCGGAGCGAGACCACAGACCCGGATTTTATCGGGAGCGAGTTCCACCGCAAGCGACTTCGTCATCAGGTTCACGGCGCCTTTCGACGAGTTGTACCAGGTCAGGCCCGGACGCGGGCGGATTCCGGCGGTCGAACCCACATTCAACATGACGCCGCCGCCGGCCTGGCGCCAATGGGGGACCGCTACATTCGTCATATGGAAGATCGAGTCGACATTGATCGCATAAACCTTGCGGAAGGTCTGGTAGTCGATGTCAAGAAGCGGCTGATTGCGGTGACTCCAGCCCGCATTATTGACGACGATATCGACACGCTTGAATGCCTCCGCAGTCTGGTTGAAGGCTGTCGCCACCTGGGCGCCGTCGGAGACATCGCAGGTCACCGCGATCGCGGGCGCGCCGATTTCCTCGGCGACGGCCTTGGCCCCCTCGCCGTTCAGATCAACAATCGATACCATTGCACCCTCGCGGGCGAAGCGCTTTGCGATTTCGCGCCCGAACCCCGAAGCCGCACCTGTGATCAAGGCAGTCTTGTTTTCCAGTCTCATTTCTTACTCCTTTCCAAACTGGCCTAACCTTTGCCAGTTGATTTCAACGGCCCACGTCCTGCTGCTCTTCACGCCACAGCGTTGCTGCTACTGAGCGAGCCTTCGCGTACCTCACCGCGCTCAATCACAAGCGCCCGGTCAGCGAATTTGTGCAGCAGATCGGGATTGGATTCTGTTATAATGAGCGTCACTTCGCGATCCCGGTCGCGGAGCGCCCTTAGCGCTTCAGCGTAGCGCCGCGCCAGTGCCGGGGCCAGACCCTGAAACGGCTCATCCAGCATGATGAGCCGAGACCCGATCATCAGTGCACGCCCCAGTGCGACCATCTTACCCTGGCCGCCTGAAACGGCACCCGCAGACCGGCTCGCCATCTCGCGCAGCTCCGGCAGGATCTCATAGACCCGGTCAAGCCCATGTTGCAGTTCCGTGTCGCTAAATCCGGCGACCTGCCCCGGCATGAGAATGTTTTCCTCGACCGTGAAAGCTGAAAAGAGACGCCGGTCTTCCGGGGCGTAGCCGATACACAGGCCCGCACGTCGGGGCGGTGCGACTCGAGAGAGCTCGCGCCCGTCGAAGATGATCTCGCCGGTCATCCGTGTAAACCCCATAATGGTACGCAGGGTTGTCGTCTTGCCAGCGCCATTCGCGCCGATCAGCGCGATGGTCTCCGATTGGGCAACCGAGAAATTGACATTGCGCAGGACTCGAACCCCGCCAAGCGTAACTGTCACATCGCGAAATTCGAGCATGTCAGACCTCTTCGCCGATAACGTCGCGAATGACATCCGGATGGCTAAGCACTTCGTCCGGGGCCCCGCGGAACAGCACCTCACCGTGGTTCCAGACCGCAACCTCGTCGGCAAAGCGCTCGACAATACCGATGTCGTGCTCAACGAAAACCGCTGTCACATCGGCATCGGCCAGCGCGCCGGCAATAATGTCGAGGACGTCGAATTTCTCAGATGATGCAATGCCCGAGGTCGGCTCGTCCATGAACAAGAGCTTCGGCTTGAGCGCCAGCGCGATTGCGATATCGACGAGCTTCCTTTGGCCTTCCGGCAACTCGCTCACCGGGCGGTCGGCAATATGGGCGCACTTCACCATATCAAGCAGGTCCAGCATGGCTTTGCGCTCGGGGATCTGCGCAATTGGAGTAAAGGGTGCCCAGCGCCGGCTTTGTGCAGCGCCTGCGATCAGGAGGTTCTCCAGCACAGTGTGCTCAGCAAAGAGCTGGGGAATTTGGAACGCACGCGCGACGCCTTTGCGGACCAAATGGCGCGGTTGCAGGCGCGTTACATCTTCGCCATCGAAGAAGACCCGTCCGCGATGAGGCTTCAGATAGCCGGTGCAGATGTTGAGAAAAGTCGTTTTTCCAGCACCGTTCGGTCCGATGATCGCCAGGTTGTGGCCTTTGACGATTTCAATATTGACGTTGTCGGCTGCAACGACGCCCCCGAATCGGATGTCGAGGCCCTTCGTCTCCAGCAAAATGCCATCGGTCACTGTCCCGCCTCCGCCGCTCTTTTTTCAGGGCCGATTTCGGTTCGGCTCATCAACCAGGCATAAAGCCCGGTCACGCCGGACGGCGCATAAAGGATCACGACCAGTAAAACGATGCCCAGGATCATCTGCCAGACATCGCCGGCAAAAGCGGAGGCATAAGTCCTGACTGCCTCATAGATCAGTGCACCAACGAACGCCCCGGCGACTGACCCCGAACCACCGAGGATGGCGATGAAGACGAACTCGCCGGAGCGGACCCACCATGCATATTCCGGCGTTACGATCCCCTGCGCCGCAGCCATCAGGGCGCCGCCGAGGCCGCAGAGCGCAGCCGAAACCAGATAGCCGACCAGAAGCGTACGGTGCGGCGACACGCCCAGATATTCCAGCCGAACCTCATTCGTCTTGATCGTGCGCATCATGTTGCCGATGGGCGAGCTGAGAAAACGGTGTGTCGCCCAGGCAGCGGCGAGACAGAGCGCCAGGGAGAGGTAAAACAGAATCGACTCGAAAGCCGCACGCTCCAACTCGATGCCTAAAACCAGGGGCCGCGGCACGCTGAGGCCATCCGAGCCGCCGGTGACAAAATAGAACTTTTCCAGCACAGAATAGAAGATCATCGAGAATGCAAGGTTCAGCATCGCGAAGAAGATGTAACGATAGCGCACGACAAAGAGGCCGACGATAAGACCAAGGGCGAGCGCTGCAAGCACTCCGACAACGATCATAGAAATGAGCTCGCCGCCACCGAAGGCCCTGCCAAAAAAAGCCGCTGCATAGGCGGAGACGGCAAAGAACAGCGCGTGGCCGAAGGACACCTGTCCGGCCTGCAACAGAACGATCACGCCGAGCACGGCAAGCCCCTTCGCCAGCGCCAGCGTCAACAGCACCTGAGTTGTAGGAGCCAGTGCCGGCAAGATGGCCACGAGCCCGATGAGCAAGGCGGGAATGGCGGTTCGAAGGATCATTGGCGGTCACTCAGATCTTGCGCGTATGCGTCGTGCCGAAAAGGCCCTCCGGCCGGATCAGCAGGACGATGAGCATGATGAGATAGGGGATGAGCACGTCAAGCTCAGGCCAGAGATAGACCGCAAAGCTGCGCCCCAGGCCGATCAACAATGCAGCCAGGGCCGCCCCCTCGATGCGACCTAGCCCGGCAGTCGCGACAACGGCGAAGGACAGCACGATCATATCCGCCCCCATGCCGGGCAGCACCGAGGTCGTCGCGGAGGCCAGCGCACCGCCGAATGCCGCCAATGATGCACCGATCATGAAGGTGATGAGATAAATCCGCTCGGCATCTATGCCGATGGCGGTTGCTGCCTCGCGATCCTCCGTGACAGCAAGGATCAGCTTGCCCATCAGGGTGCGGCGCAGAAACAGGCGCAGCGCAATCAATACAAAAATCGCCACGGCGGGCAGCAGGATCAGCTGGTAGACGGTATATGTGATGCCGAGAACGTCGACGGTGCCAAGCACTTGAAGAGCGGAAGACTCAAATAAAGGCTGGACGCCCCAGATCAGACGCTGGACATCCTCCAGGATCATGAAAACGGCGAAGGTGACAAGGATCTGAAGCACCTCCTCCATTTCATAGATACGGCTGAGCAACAGCTTTTCGACCGTTCCGCCCACGACAATTCCGACCAGCGCGGCAGCAATCAACATCAATGGAAATGCGAGCCAGGGCGAAAATCCCGCGGCAACGATTGCGCTAACGACCGATGCGGTTGTGTAAGCGCCCATGGCGTAGAACGAACCATGCGCAACATTCAGAACGCGCAGCACGCCGAAAATAAGCGTAAGCCCGACTGCAACCAGAAAGACGAGCGCCGCATAGGCAATACCGTCGAAGATCGCGAGCGCGAAAAGCTGAGGACTCATCGGGCTTCCCCTATTGTCGCCTGTAATGCGGCATGCCCGGAAAAAGCGGCAGTCCGGGACTTACCGGACCGCCGTACCTGCTCAGTGTGAAAAGCTATCGACTTTCACGCTGTCCACGAAGTCTTTCGGGAGTGATCTGAGCCACTCGGATGACGTTTTCCCGACGGGTGTCGTGACGGCATCGCCGTCAAAGATCATCATATTGTCGAGCAATGCGAAATCATAACCGTCGGCCTGGATCGAGGTGCCTAGAAGCTGATCCTCGACACCTTGGCCGTCCTCGCGGATGGTTACAGGGCGGCCCAGCCCGGCGAAGGTGAGACCAGCCATGGCATCAACGACCTTTTCGCGGTCAGGCCACTCACCGCCATTGGCCTCGATCGCCTTTTCATAGGCCGCCTTAAGCGCAGCAAGAGCCTGGCTCATATGGAAAACGGGGTAGATCGGATAGGCGCCCGTTTTCTTTTTGAACGCTTCGACAAAGGCGGTGAATTTCGGGTCGTTCTTCTTTTCCGGATGCAGGAAATAATGGTCTCCGCGCGCACCGACAATGTGCCCCGCACCGAGCGAGGATCCGAGCCGCTGCAATGAGCTTTCGGCAAGAGGCAGCACGAAGGTTGAGGTTTTGGTGAGGCCGCGCTGTGCCGCCTGTTTGACGAAAGTGTCCAGATCTCCGCCCCAGGAGGTGGACAATATGACGTCCGGCCGCAATGCCTGGAGGCGCGTAATCTCCGTGGAGAAATCCGGTGCGCCGAATTTCGGGAAGAACTCGGCCAAGACTTTGACGTCGGGCTTCATTGCCTTGACCGCGGTCAGGAAAATATCCCAGCTGTCACGGCCCCAGGCATAGTCCTGGTTTACGACGGCGATCGTTTTGAAATCCGGCTTAGTCTTCAAAAGGTAAAGGACGGTCGACAGCATCTCCGGCGTGGCGTTCGCCTGGGTGCGGTAGACGTAGCGATACTTTCCCTCTTCTAAAATCCGTTGCGTGCCGCAATCCCACATGAAATTCAAAATCTTCAGATCCTCGGCCAATGGCGCAATCTTTGTACAGTTGCCGGACGAGATCGAGGCGAACATGGCATCGGTGCCGACGTCCTTCACAAGGCGACGATATTCGGCCAGCAGCGCTTCACCGCCAGCGCCTTCATCGACGAAATAAGGCTTTACCGGCACGCCGCCAATGCCGCCATTGGCGTTCATGTCCTCGATCATCATCTCGGCAGCAGCTTTGGCGGGTTCGCCGAAGACAGAGGCTGGCCCCGACAGAAATGCTGTAATCCCGACTTTGATCTCAGACGGCTTCTCTGCGGCAAAGGCCATGCTGCCGGCCGCAAGTGTCATGGCCAGCGCTGTTGCTAATATCCGTTTTGCAAACATTCAATCCTCCCGGTCGTTGTTGGGCAGATATTTTCCACCTTACATATCTTGTTATACTTGGTGCGCCCTTAGGAAAAAGACGCAATCACAATTGGAGCCATAAGATCAATCTATACCCCTTGTCGTTGTTTCAGAAGGCAAAGTTAGACCCTCTCGCGCAACCGCGCCTTCCAGGCGGCCGGACCTGTGGTGTGGATCGAGTTGCCGCTGCTATCGAGGGCGACAGTGACCGGCATGTCCTCGACCTTAAGCTCATAAATCGCCTCCATGCCCAGGTCCTGAAACGCAATCGGCTTTGCCGCCTTGATAGCTTTCGACACGAGATAGGCGGCGCCGCCGACGGCGATCAGATAGGCAGCGCCATGCCGGGCGATCGCCTCAATTGCTTCGGGGCCGCGCTCTGCTTTGCCGATCATCAGCTTAAGGCCGGTCGCGGCGAGGATTTTATCCGTGAACCGGTCCATTCGGGTCGAGGTCGTAGGGCCGGCGGGACCGATCACTTCATCGCCGACAGCGTCGACCGGACCGACATAGTAGATTGCCCTGTTTTTGAGATCGACCGGAAGCGGACCGTCATCGCCGAGAATGTCGATCAAGCGCTTGTGGGCTGCATCGCGCCCGGTGTAAAGGGTCCCGGACAACAATAAAGACTCGCCGGGTTTGAGCGAAGCGACCACCTCGTCAGTCAGCGCGTCAAGGTTCAGCCGGCGCGCTCCCGCACTGGCTTTGTCGAGAAGAATCTCGGGCCAGTCGGAGAGATCGGGCGGGGTAAATGTTGCTGGCCCGCCGCCGTCGAGTTCGAAATGGACATGCCGTGTCGCGGCACAGTTCGGAATCAGGCCCACCGGTAGCGAGGCGGCATGAGTCGGGAAGCTTCGGATTTTAACGTCAAGCACTGTCGTCATGCCGCCCAGTCCTTGTGCCCCAATACCGAGCGCATTTGCCCGGTCGCAGATCTCAAGCCGTAGCTCCTCGGTTCTGTCGCGGGGGCCTCTTTGCTTGAGCTCGAACATGTCTATGGGTTCGTTCAGCGCCTGCTTAGCCAGGAGCATCGCCCGATCCGCACTACCACCGACGCCGATGCCAAGGATGCCCGGCGGGCACCAGCCCGCGCCAAGGGTTTCAACCGTATTGACGACCCAATCCGCGACTGAAGCGGAGGGCGTAAGCACTGCAAACTTTGCCTTGTTCTCCGAACCGCCGCCCTTTGCCGAGACGTCAACCGACACCTTGTCGCCGTCGACGATCTCGGTGTGGAGCATCGCGGGCGTGTTGTCGCCGCTATTCTTGCGTGCGCCGAGCGGGTCGGTAACGATCGAGGCCCGCAAAGGATTGGCATCGAAGCGATAGGCATGACGCACAGCCTCGTCAACAACGTCCTGAAGCGGTTTCGCCAGTTGCAGGCGGGCGCCGATGCCGATTTTGACCGAGACGTTCGCAGTGCCGGTGTCCTGGCAGATCGGACGGCGACCGAGCGCGCACATGCGTGAGTTGACAAGGATTTGCGCCATCGCGTCGCGCGCGCCGGGGCTTTCCTCGCGCTCCCAGGCACGGGTGAGCGCACGAACGAAATCTGGCGGGTGGAAATAGGAGACGTATTGCAAGGCCTCGGCGATGCTGTCGATCAGATCGACTTGGCGAATTTCGGTCATCTTAGCCCTCCGCAACTTGACGGATCACATCGGTGACGGTGCCGTCGCGATACTCCGAGACGGCAACAATGCGTCCCTCCGATGGTGCGTTTGGTTGGCGCTCTGCCGCCGAAGCCGCACGAGCGCGCATTTCTTCAATACTTAACACGCTAAGCCCGGCATCGCCTAGACGCTCGGCAAGGTCCCCGCTGCGGGTTGACGGCAATCCCGGCCTCTGTGACGAGCACGTCGATGGTTCCGCCAGGTGTTGTGATGACTCCGGCATCGTCCACGACCTTGGGATATCCGGCCGCTGTCAGCCGTGTTGTGATGATCGCAAGCTCTGCACCTTGAGCGGTGTCGGCATGACCGCCCGAGCCGCCTATAATTACCCCGTCGGCCTTGGTGGTGACATTCACGTTGAAACCGAGGTCGATCTCGGCCGCCCCGAGGACAACAGTGCTTAGCCGATCGACGACAGCGCCGCCGATATGGGGCCCGGCATAGGCTGCAGCGGACATCGATTGGTGGCGGGGATCGCTCTGATAGGACCGCACTGCCGCCAGATCGAAACATTGGACATCCATCAGCGTCTGGAACAGTCCTGCTTTGAGCATCTCCACATGAAAGCCGGTGATACCCCCCGCCGCAAAGCTGCCAACGACACCACGTCGCGTCATTTCCTGTCCGACTGAGGCGGCTGTCGCCAACGATATACCGCCGGCGCCAGTCTGGAAGGAAAAGCCCTCCGTCAGCGCACCGCTGGCCGCGATCACAGCGGCTGCTGTCTCACCGATCCGCAGGCTGACGGGGTCGGAGGCGGGCCGGGTGCCGCCCGATGAAATCCCGCCCGGATCACCGATCCGGTCGAGCACCACAACGAAATCCACCTTCTCCTGCGGGATATCGATCTGGCCAACAGGAAAAGGCGCCAGCGTATCGGTCACGGCGACAACACAGCGTGCTGTCTCGACATCGCATTTCGGATAGCCTAGCGAGCCGCAGGCCGATACGCCCGCCCGGCCGCTAATATTGCCCATCTCGTCGGCCGAGGGGGCCGCAACGAAAGCGGCGTCGACGGCCAGTTGACCCTGGTCGAGCGCCCGCGCCCGGCCGCCATGGGTCATGAGCGTTACCGGTGTTGCAAGCATCCCGCGCGAGATGGCCTCGCCGACCGGCCCGGAGATAAAGCTGGCCGAGATGCGCCCGACCACGCCGCTGCGAATATGCTCGACCAGGGGCGCATGGACCGGAAAGATCGAGGTCGCCGCAACATGAATGTTCTTGAGGCCGCGTTTTGCAATCACCTCCATGACCGCGTTCAGCACCCCATCGCCATTACGCAGGTGGTGGTGGAACGAGATCGTCGCGCCGTCTTTCAATTCGCAAGCCGAGATCGCTGCGTCGAGGCCTGACAGCAGCTTGGATCGGCGCGCTACAGATAATCTGACGGAGTCCTGTCATTGGATCGGGCCATAGCCTTCGACAAAATCCGGAAGATCGCGCATTTAGCCCTCCTCTCCGACCCTGGAGCGCGCGAGGATCAATCTCGCCGCGTCGACCACCGGCTTGTCGACCATGCATCCGTCAATCTGTACGGTCCCAGCCGAGCCCGCAGCCGCAAGCACGCGCTCGGCCCAGGCGACCTCCTCTAGGGAGGGTGCGAAGGCTCGTTGCACCAGGGCGACCTGTTTGGGATGGATCAGCAATTTTCCGCCAAAGCCGAGACGCCGCGCGGCCGCCGCCTCACGTGATAAGGCAGCTTCGTCGGTGATATCCGGTGTAACACTGTCGATCGGCGGTTGCCGGTCGGCCAGCCGAGAGCGGAAGACGAGCTCGCAGCGAGCCATAAGCAGCGATTCCCAGTCCGGCGCGCAGCCCAAATCAAGCGCAAAGTCGAGATGTCCAAAAGCGCAGCGGCGCACGCCGGGAACTTGAAGGAGCGCCTCCAGCCTTGCCAAGCCGACCGCTGTTTCAATCTGAGGAATGATCTCGATGTCGCGCCCGGTGGCGGTACGAACAGCGGCCAGCGTTTCCGGCAGCTCCGCCTTCGGCACCATCACAGTCGATACCGCAGTGGCCGCGACTGTCGTCAGATCCTCAGCCCGGAATGGTGAGGCGGCGTCATTGACGCGGACGACCACACGCGCCCAATCCATATTGGCCGCTTGGAGCGCGCGCCGTGCCGCTGGCTTATTCTCCGGCTTCACCGCATCCTCAAGATCAATGATGACCCTGTCCGCGCCAGAATTAAGCGCTTTGGCAAACCGCTCCGGCCGGTCGGCTGGGACAAAGAGATAAGTGCAAGGCAAAAGCGTCATTCCCGATGCTTTCTTTTTCTTTGTGCACTATTAACGGTCAGCAGGCAGCCGTTTCCGGGGGCAAACACTTTGTCCGATGCTGCGGGCTTGTTTTCCAACCGGACGAAAGTGATCCAATGAAATAAATAGCAGCTCTTTCGGCATGGCCGGTAAGACCGAAATCATAAAAGATATAAAGAAAATTCTTTTAGCCGGCTGACTACTACGGGGGATTTGGGGGACTGATTCACTTCATCAAAATTGTTTTCACTCCGGCTCAATTTGAACCCAAAGCATTTAGTTACTCAAGCGAATACAGCCGGTAAATGGTGATACTGCGGATTGCAACCTTGACAATAATTATGCCCGTGACATACCGCCACAGCGGCGGGGGGTATGAAGAAATAACGGCATTACGATGAGG
>CAZMAC010000083.1:9621-9951 GCA_964564085.1 uncultured Hyphomicrobiaceae bacterium | reverse complement strand
CCGTCACTCCCGCCATATCAGATCATTAAAATCCCGTACCGTGATGATTTTGGATTTCGGTTAAATCTAAAATCATATCATGCCGGGTGCAGTCATCGCCTTCCGGCCTTTCATCGAACGCGAATTATGCGCGCTCGATTTACACAGACTGCATTTCGCCTTAAATATTCGCAGCTTTCGTAGCAAGCTAGACTGGCCAGCGCTTAGTCGGAATCGATTAAGCGCAGAAACTTGATCTATTTTATAGGGTTAGAGCAACTATCCGCGTCCAATTGGACGCGCGTTGCTCTAGCATCGCCAAATCACATATTGTTGGAATATTTTATGATT
>CAZMAC010000083.1:0-9611 GCA_964564085.1 uncultured Hyphomicrobiaceae bacterium | reverse complement strand
CTACATAATTAGACTCTTCTGGTGTACCCAAGTATCACATTTTGTTGGATTATTTGATGATTTGCTGCCGAAAAGTGTCTTTGTCCTGTCTCGATCACCATCGCTCAATTGCACGATGACCACCGCCCGGGACCGACAACTCGCTGCCGCGCGGCAAATGGTCGAGGATCTTGCCGGTCATCTCGATCTCGATATCTCCGTGCGGCTTTGGGATGGAACGCTCGTTCCGCTTGGGGACAGGGCAGGAAACGGTCTTGCCATAACGATCGCATCTCCCGGCGTGATTTCATCTCTCCTCCGCCGTCCGACGCTCGATCGCCTCATCCAGCATTATGCGTATGGCCAGATCGGCTTTGAAGGCGGCACACTCATCGATCTGGGGACAAAGCTTGCCGGCGACGGCAGCCGAAAACGTTTGAGAGCGCTTAATAAGCGCCGCCTGATCGGGCATCTCTGGCCCTTTTTATTAGCACCTGCCGACAGGCCTGGGCAGGCCCGAGGATATCGCGGAGATGCGGAAGGCGTAGAGCGGGCGCAGTCCGAAAATCGGGATTTCATCCAATTCCACTATGATGTCAGCAACGATTTCTACCAGCTGTTTCTCGACGAAGAGATGCAATATTCCTGCGCCTATTTCACGGATTGGGACAACACACTTGAACAGGCGCAGCGTGACAAGCTCGAAATGATTTGCCGTAAGCTGCGTTTGAAGCCAGGTGACAAGCTTCTCGATATTGGCTGTGGCTGGGGCGGGCTGATCTGTTATGCGGCCGAGCATTTCGGCGTGAGCGCTCATGGTGTGACCTTATCGCAGGCGCAGATCGAGCTGGCTAATGAGCGAATTGAAGTTAAGAGCCTGGCCGGCCAGGTTACGACAGAACTCTGCGATTTTGCCGACCTCGATGACCGCTACGATAAAATCGCTTCTGTCGGCATGTATGAGCATATCGGTATCGCCAATATCGATAAATATTTCGGGAAAGTCCGCAGCTTGCTGGCGCCGGATGGCCTCTTTCTCAACCATGCCATCTCGCGCCGTGCCAAACGAAGACAGCGCCGATTTTCTGCGCGTGCTGAGCAGCGGGCCTTGCAGAAATATATCTTTCCCGGCGGCGAACTTGACGATATCGGCCATACTGTTCGTGCGATGGAGCAGACCGGCTTTGAGGTGCATGATGTCGAAGGCTGGCGGGACCACTATGCGCGCACGACAAAAATCTGGTGCGAGCGGCTTACAGAGCGCCGCGAAGCTGCGATTTCGCTCGTCGGCGAGCAGACCTATCGCATCTGGGTCGCCTATTTGGCGGGGTGCTCGCTCGCATTCTCGCGAGGCACCGCGCGGATTTATCAAACCCTTGCATCTCGCGGGGGTAAGGGCGCAGCGCCCATACCGCCAACACGTGCTGACCTTTATCGGTGATGCGGTGACGACGACTTCCCGGTGATGGACGGCACTCAGGCGCGGCGATCAAACAACGGCGAGAATGTCGTTTGCGACGGAGTCAAGGTGCTGGCGCATGTTTTGTGCCGCGGCTTCGGCATTGCGCTCAAGCAATGCGTTGACCAATAGGCGGTGCTGCTCATCGTAGATCGCGCGTTTTTCATGAGTAAGCGAGCGTTTTTTGAGCTCAAACCATTGCGGTTGGTTCCGGGCTTCGCTGATTGCCCGGCAGTAATCGATGAGAACTTCATTTTTAGCTGCCAGAAAAACAGCAAGATGGAGTTGGGCATCATATGTCTCAAAGCGGGTAATATCGGTGGCGTCAAGACTTTGCTCAAAAGCACCGGAAATCGCATCGAGATCGGCCCCGCTCGCGCGTTTCGCCGCCAGAGCGGCCGCGTGCGGCTCGATAATAAGACGGGTTTCGAGCAAATCGCGCGGGCTCGCTTCGATCATGCTGAAAATAAACCCATCGTCTTTCCGTCTTTTCCGTTGCGTGACGAATGTCCCGCGCCCGACCTGACGCGAGAGGTAGCCGGAGGTTTCCAGCTCATCGAGCGCGCGCCTTAGAGTATTACGCGCAACGGCAAAACGGCTCGCCAGAATGCGCTCAGGCGGCAGACGTCCGCCCGCATCCCATTCACCGCTGTCAATAATACGCCGGAGTTCGCGCGCCACCTCGAAAGAACTTTTCGTCACCATAATATACCAATCATAAACCAATATTTCTTCGGATTGGAAAAAATATCGATTCCTGCCCAAACCTTAAGCAAAGCCATCCGGTCAGAGCTGTTGCATAAGAATACATTTGACGGCGCTTAAGCCAGATGCAAGGATTGACGGATAATATTAAAATTGGCCCAAAATTGGTTCATCGTTTAGGGAAGAATAACCGAGGAGCGCGTATTGAAGCTTGCCTGTATACGCCGTGCCGATTCTTATGCGGTTGCTCTTGTCGATGAAGCCGGAGCAAGCTGTTCCGTCATGCATGGCTATGACGGCAATACGGATGGCGGTCTCCTCAAACTCTTAAAGAATGGCAGCCGCTCTCTCGCCGATGAACGCAGCGCCGGTGAAGCATGCCCTTTAGGCGAGGTGGAGCTTGCCGCGCCCATTCCGACGCCGTCACGAAATATTTTCTGCGTGGGTAAGAACTACGCTCAGCATGCCAAAGAGCTTGCAACAAGCGTATTCAAAGACACGCTTCCCTCACATCCGATCGTTTTTTCCAAAGTCCCCGAGACGGTCATCGGTCAGGGCGATCCGATTGTCTTCGATGCTTCAATCTCAACGGCGATCGATTATGAGGGGGAGCTTGCCGTTATCATTGGTAAGCAGGGACGCAATATTTCCAAGTCCGATGCGCTTAGCTATGTGTGGGGCTACACAATCCTCAACGACATTACCGCGCGCGACCTTCAACAGCGGCATCATCAATGGCTTTTAGGAAAGTCGCAGGACAGTTTTTGCCCAATGGGTCCCTGGGCTGTAACGGCGGACGAGATTGATCCAGAAAATACGAGCGTGCGCACCTATGTGAATGGCGAATTGCGCCAGGATGGCAATACGCGTGATCTGATTTTCGATATTCCAACGCTGATTTCGACGATCTCAGCCGGTATCACGCTGAAGCTTGGCGACATCATTGCAACTGGGACGCCCGCTGGTGTCGGCATGGGGTTTGATCCGCCGCGCTACCTCAAGCATGGCGATGTGGTAAGGGTTGAGATCGACGGAATCGGCACGCTGGAAAATCCGGTTGTGGAGCTTGGGCGATGAGCGCGAATGTTATCGCCGGCATGGCTGTCGAGATCGCCGGGGATGGCGCGCCTGTGATCTGCGTTCATGGGCTTGGCGGAACCTCGAATACATTCACGCCGCAAATGCCGGTGCTTGAAGGATACCGCGTGATCCGTCCGGACCTGCCCTGTTCCGGGCGTTCGGCGGATGTCGACAAGCCCTCGATCAGCACATTTGTCACAGTCATTGTGAAGCTTGTGGATATACTCGGCGTTAAGTCGGCTCATTTCATCGGCCATTCGCTCGGGACGATCATCTGCCAGCATCTGGCAGCGGAACGCGGCGAACTGGTCCGCAGCCTGACCTTGATCGGCGCCTTGATCGAACCGGCTCAGCCTGCGCGCGATGGTCTACGCCAGCGCGCCAAGGCCGCACGATCCGGCGGGATGTCGGAGATCGCCGACAGTATTGTCCAGAATGGTCTGTCCTCGGATAGCAAGTCCCGTAATCCTGCCGCCGCCGCCTTTGTGCGCGAGTCGATCCTGCGGCAATGTCCGGAAGGCTATGCGCGGACCTGTGAAGCGCTGGCAGACGCCAACGCCGCCAATCATCAGCGGATCGGCTGCCCGGTCCTGATTGTCAATGGCGATGAGGATGCGGTTGCGCCGCCATCGGTTGCGCGGAGCCTTGCTGAGCGTATCGAGGGTGCACATTCGATCATCCTGCCGCGATGCGGCCACTGGGCGACGATCGAGCGGCCGGAAGAAATCAACGTCGAGCTGCGGCGTTTCCTTGGTGGACAATTGGGTGCCGCGCGAATGTATGGCTAGTTTTTCCCTCTCCAATCCGGGGAGTTGTGCCAGGACATGGAAGGACGGGGCGGACGAAGAGGAGAATGAAATATGAGTGAATACCGCAGCGGCTCAGGCTTCGGTTCGTCAAATCCGGGTGAAGGCGCGATTGTCTTCACCAATGTCCGCGTGCTCGATGCAACGGGCGATCAGCCGTTCATGGGCGAGGTTGTCGTACAGGGCAATCGCATCGCCTCTGTGACTCGCGGGCAGCGGGTGACGCCGAGCGGCGGGGCGACCGTCATCGATGGCGGCGGCGCGACTTTGATGCCGGGCCTGATCGACGCCCATCTCCATCTGTCCTGGAACAATGCGCCGGGGATCGACCCGATCCAGATGATGGAGCTGGAAGAACATATGCTCGTCACGATGGAGATGGCGAAACTCGTGCTTGATGCCGGTTTTACAGCCGGACGCGGTGCGGCCGCCGCAAAACCCCGGCTGGATGTGGTCGCCAAACGCTTCATCAATGAAGGCCGTTTTCCGGGGCCGCGCTATCTGGCAGCCGGTCCGGAGATCACCACCGTCGGCGGTCTCGGCGATGCCGCGCCCTCGCATATCCCGCATGAAGGCCTCAATCTCGGCCTTGTCGTATCCGGTCCCGAAGAAGTCCGCCGTACCGTTCGCTTGCTGATTAAATATGGCGTTGACTCCATCAAGCTGAACCTGTCGGGCGAAGAGATTACCGGTATGGGTGCGGAAGAAACGCCAATGTCGGAGGAAGAGGTTGCGATGGCGGCGCAGGAAGCGCGTTGCCGGAACAAGGTACTTTCCGCTCACGCGCGCTCGTCCGGCTCGGTCATGCAATGTATCCGGCACGGCATCCAGAACATTTATCACGCTTCATTTGCAGACGAAGAAGCGCTCGACGCTTTGGAAGCGGTGAAAGACAAGCATTTCGTTGCTCCCGGTCTTGCCTGGCTTATCAATACGGCGCGCAATGCCGAACCTTGGGGGATCAAACCGGGCACCCCAATCACCATCGCCTATGAGCGCGAGCTGGAAATGGCTGTCGACACCATGCAGAAGATGCATAAGCGCGGCATCCGCGTTCTGATCGGCGGCGATTACGGCTTTGCCTGGACGCCTCAGGGCACGAACGCAAAGGATTTGGAATATTTTGTTGATATGGTCGGCATGTCGCCGATGGAAGCGATCATTGCGGGCACGAAACTCGGCGGCCAGATCATGAGTATGGGGAACGAGCTTGGCATGATCAAAGAGGGCTATCTGGCCGATCTTCTGCTGGTCGATGGCGATCCGCTTGCGGACGTTCGTATTCTGCAGGATAAGAAGCGTCTGCTCTCGATTATGAAAGACGGGAAATTTTACAAGGAACCGCTTGCGCGGCAAAGCCATGTGCGGCGGGTTGCGTAAATTGAGATGCCGAGCGCGGACGGAGTAGCAGGAACGGAATGAAGCTCTTCCTTTTCACATGCCTCAATGGCTTGACACTCGCCGCGCTCTATTTCCTTGTCGCAAGCGGCTTCACGCTGGTCTTCGGCCTGATGCGGAATGTGAACCTGGCTCATGGCTCGCTCTATCTCATAGGCGGCTATATTGCCTATTCCGCCGTCGAAGCGACCGGCGTTTTCCTGCTAGGTTTTGCCGTCGCTTTTGTGACCATGGCGATTGCCGGTATCCTGCTTCAGCTTTTCGTGTTTCGCTATATGGAAGGCCAGGATCTACGTCAGACCATGGTGACGATCGGCATATCCATCATCTTGGCGGATCTCGCGCTCTGGATATGGGGTGGTGAATTCTACCAGATTTACCCGCCGGACTGGCTGTTTGGCGCTGCAACCTTCCCCATCGAAATTGCAACGCGCTCCAATGGCGATCCGGTCTATTTCACCTATCCGATTGTCCGCCTTTTCATCCTTGGCATGGCGATTGTCATCGGCGTTGCCCTATGGCTGATGCTGAACCGCACAAGGGTTGGCATGATGATCCGGGCCGGCGTCGATGACCGGGAGATGCTTGATGCCAGCGGCATTAACGTGCAACTCGTCTTTGTCATCGTTTTTGCCATCGGCGCGGGGCTTGCCGGGGTCGCGGGTGTTGTTGGCAGCATCTTTGCCTCGCTCGCGCCGGGTGAGGATGTGCGCTATCTGCTCGCCTCGCTGGTCGTCGTCATTGTCGGCGGGATGGGCAGCATCACGGGCGCAGCGCTCGGTGCGCTCTTGATCGGCCTCGCCGAGCAATTCGGTTCGGTTTATTTCCCAACCTACGCCATTGCGGTGTCGTTCCTGATTATGGTGATCGTACTCGCCTTCCGTCCGCAAGGGATTATGGGAGCGGCAAGATGAGTGTCTTAACCGGCGAGGAACGCGTTGCCGAAGCATTCCCCAGCAGAGCGCGTGCGGCGGGATTGAGCTGGCTAAGCCCGGCTCATATTCTGCTCGCCGCCGTGCTCATCGTGCTTCCGGCAATTACGAGCGATTTTGTGCTGTTTTCGATTTTCGCCTGGGCGCTCTGCTTAGGGATGGTGGCGCTGTCGCTCATGTTTCTCGCTGGATATGGCGGCATGGTCAGTCTCGCCCAGCTCACCATTGCGGGCGTGGCTGGTTATATGGTGGCGATCTTCGGCACCAATGGCATGAATATTGGTCTCGAATGGCCTTGGTGGGCTTATATCCCGACTGCCATTGTGATCGCTGTGGCTTTCGCAACGCTTACTGGCGCGTTGGCCGTTCGGACGGCGGGCATCTACACAATCATGATCACGCTCGCCATTGCGGCGGCGTTCTTTTATTTCACGCGCCAGAATTACGATATTTTCAATGGCTGGAATGGCTTCAATCTGGTGCTGCCGCCGAAGGTCCTAGGCATCGATTGGCGTCAGCCCATGCCGTTTTACTATCTGGTGCTGTTCTTCGCTGCACTCAGCTATGCGGCCGTGCTGTATGTCTCGCGCTCGACATTCGGACTTGCGCTTCAAGGGATTCGCGACAATGCCCGGCGGATGGAGGCCATCGGATTTAACGTCACGGGGCATCGGATCGCCGCCCATGCCTTTTCCGGGCTGATTGCGGGAATCGCCGGGATCTTGCTTGTCTGGTTCAATGGTGCGATTTCGCCGGCGTCAGTCGGCGTCGGTCCGGCCATCGACATTCTTGTCATCGCCATTATTGGCGGGCTGCGTCATCCGATCGGCCCGTTCATCGGCGCACTGATCTATGCGGTGCTTTCCGTGTTTGCGATGGATCTGATCGAGCTGATCATCGACCGCGAGCGCTTCAAACTCGTTATCGGTGTGATTTTCCTGGCAATTGTGCTTTTCTCACCGGACGGCGTGCTAGGCATTTGGAGCCGATTGCGTGCAAGGATGACGGCAAGCCGCGATTGGACTTAAAAAGTTTTGTGAGACCGACGGGCCGGCGAGCGGCGCGCGGAAATGATAGGGAGGTAGATATGACAAGTTTTAGTAGACGGGTCCTTATGCTGGCGGCTGCCGCTGGCTTTCTGACGGCGCTACCCGCTGCCGCGCAGGATAAGGGGACTTTAAAGATCGGCGGTCTGGCCACGCTGGAAGGCGTGTTCGCTGTTCCCGGCCAGGACGGGATGCGCGGCATCGAAGCAGCACTCAAGGAAGCGAACTATACGGCCGGCGGCTACAAGCTGGAGTTGATCAAGGCTTCATCCGACGCCACACCCGATAAAGCGCTTGCCGCTGCGCGTAAGCTGGTTGAGCAGGACGGCGTTGCAATCCTTATTGGCCCGCTCTCCGGTTCGGAAGGTCTGGCAATGAAGGACTATGCCAAAACCCAACCCGCCACAACCTTCATCAACGGCACCTCTGCCGCTCAGGACACCACGTTACGCGACCCGGCGCCGAACTTCTTCCGCTTCACTACGGAGGGCGCTCAGTGGATGTATGGTCTTGGCGAATATGTGTTGAAGGATAAGGGCTGGAAGCGCATCGCTACGGTTGGCGAAGACTATTCCTTCATGCATACCCAGTTCTTCGGCTTTGCACTGCCCTATTGCGAGGCGGGCGGAAAGATCGTGGAACGCTTCTGGGTCCCGCTTGGGACGAAGGACTATTCGTCCATTATCGCCGCAATGCCGGCCGATATTGACGCCATCTGGCTTGGGCTGGGCGGCGGTGATGCCGTCAATTTCCTGAACCAGTATCAGCAGGCTGGCGGATCGACGCAGCTCATCGGCGCCTCCATTACGGTCGATCAGTCGATCATCAACTCCAAAGGCCGCACGCGCGAAGCGCTCAAAGGCACGCCTGCAGCCGGACCACAGGCTGATACGTGGGACGCCGAAAGCTGGAAAAAATGGGTCAAGCTGTATCAGGACAGCTTCGATGAGTCTGACCGTTTCCCGACGCCGGGTCTGTTTGCAACCGGCTATTACATCGCAACCAAAGCTGCAATCGACGGGTTGAATGCGGTCGATGGCGACTTGTCGGATAATCAGAAAAAGCTTCGCGAGTGGCTATCTACGGCAACGATCGATACACCGGTTGGACCGATCAAGCTGGATGAAAACCGGCAGGCGATTGCCCCGAATTTCGTCACCGAAGTCGTGGAAGGCCCCGAAGGCAATCTCGTCAATCAGCTCGTCAAGGTAACGGAGCCTGTTAACCAGACACTTGGCATGGACCGTGAGCAGTTCCTCGCCCTCGGCAAGGTCGGCCGGGACAATCCGAAATGCGAGTAGGATAGGACGGCAGGACATTGTCGGAACGCGCAGCCAGAATTGCCGAAGCCGCATCGGCTCATGCCCTCAGCCTTGAGGGTGTGAGCCGGACATTCGGCGCATTGGTTGCGCTTGACGAGGTCAATATGCAGCTCCGCGCCGGAGAACGCCGGGCTTTGCTCGGCGCAAACGGCGCGGGGAAAACCACACTTTTTAACGCCGTCACGGGCGACTTTCCGCCAACGGATGGCCGCATTTTTTTCTTCGGAGAGAATGTAACGCGTTTGAAGCCGCATGACCGGATCAGGCGCGGTCTCCGCCGCACCTATCAGATTTCGCTTCTGTTCATGGGGCTGAGCGTTCTCGATAATCTGTACCTCGCAACGCGCGGTGTCGCAGACGGACGGTTCAGTCTTTTGCGGGCGGGTAGCAGAAATCCCCACTCTGAAGCCGCGAAACAACTCGCTCATACGGTGCATCTCGACCATGTCGAAGACACGCTTGTCGGCGAGTTGAGTTACGGTCAGCAGCGTCAGCTCGAAATCGGGATCGCGCTGGCCGGCGCGCCGCGTTTTATCCTGTTCGACGAACCAGCCGCCGGGCTTTCGCCATCGGAGCGCCGCGAGCTGATCCAGATCCTCCAAGCGCTGCCGCGTCACAATGGCTATATCATCATAGAGCATGATCTCGATGTCGCGCTTCGCGTGGTCGAAAGCGTAACGATCATGAATAATGGCCGCATCTTCAAGGAAGGCAGCCCGGATGAAATCGAGGCCGACCCCGAAGTTCAGCGCATCTATCTCGGGGGGCGGCATTGAGCGAAACCTTGGCGCGAAGCGTTGCCTCGTCTGCGCTTGAAGTGCGCAATCTCTCCGTCTTTTACGGCAATGTCGAAGCGCTGCATAATCTGAGCTTGAAGCTTGAGC
>CAZMAC010000082.1:0-10062 GCA_964564085.1 uncultured Hyphomicrobiaceae bacterium | reverse complement strand
GCCGGCTTCAGGTTCGCGGTCGTTCCTTAAGCGACTGGGGAGCGGACTATTTCGAACAGATCGGCGTTTGTTTTGAAATGCCGAGCCATTACCGCAAGCTTACTGCGGTCGAAAATCTGCGCTTCTTTTCCAGCTTCTATTCGAGCCCGACGCGGCCCGCCGAAGAGCTGCTTGAGCTGGTGGGCCTGAGAGATGCACAAGACAAACGGGTTGAGCATTTCTCGAAAGGCATGCAGATCCGGTTGAATTTTGCCCGCGCGCTGCTGCACAACCCGCCGCTTCTGTTTCTCGACGAACCGACAGCCGGGCTCGATCCCGTTCATGCCCGAATGATCAGGCAAATCATCCAGGATCAGAAGACCGGCGGCGCAACGATTTTCCTGACCACCCACGATATGGCGGTTGCCAATGAGCTCTGTGATCGGGTGGGCTTTCTGGTCGATGGCCGTCTGACAAGCATCGACGCGCCGGAAGCGTTGCGTCTGAAATATGGGAAACGGGTCCTGCGCGTTCAGTATAGCCAAGACGGCGCGATGCAATCCGAAGATTTTCCCTTGGATGGACTGGCCGAAAACGAACGCTTCCAGCATCTTATTCGCGCGCACCGGATCGAGACAATGCATAGCCAGGAAACGACGCTGGAGGATGTGTTCATCAAGGTCACGGGCGTCAGCCTCTCATGAAACATCTGCTCGCAGCCCTCCGGACCGACGCCATCCTGCTCTATCGAACCGGCTACGCACAGGCCGTCGCCGTTGTCTTCGCGCTGCTCCTCATCCTGCTTTTGCAGATTTCAACGCTCGATTTTACCGGCTTTGCCGATTTGATCGCGGCCATCATCCTCGTCGACCTGGCGGTCTCCTGTCTGATGCTGACCGGCCTGATGATCCTTCTGGAGCGCGGAGAAGGCATCGTCACCGCGCTTGCCACGACGCCGATGAGCCGAACGGCTTATATTGCGTCCAAAACCATTGCCGTCGGCTCCATTTGCGCGATCCAGACAATTCTTCTGGCGCTCATCGCCTATGACGGCGATCTTTCCGTCGGCTTTCTCGTCGGCGGTCTCCTTGCGATGGCCGCCATTCTCACCCTGTTCGCCTTCGTCGTCGTGGCCCCTTTCGACACGCTGTTTCGTTTCCTGCTGCCCATGATCGGCTGGGCCTTCTTTCTTGCCCTGCCGGCCTACGGGACCCTGTTCGGCTGGCGTCCGGTCCTGATGGAGGCGCATCCCATGTCACCGCCCATGGCCTTGCTGGAAGCCGCCTTCACCGATCTGTCGCCAAGCCGGATCCTTTATGCAATTTCAGGCACAATGATCTGGATGACAATCGCAGGCCTAAGCGCATTTGCGGCGCTGGGCATGATACGCAACCGCGCGGCTGGCGGATGAGCCGATGAAAACGCAGCCGAACACTATCACGAAAAACGCCCGGCTGATCGCTGCCCTGGCGCGCGCCGATCTCGCCAATATTTCGCGGGAAGCGCTGCTGCTCTTCGTCGTTCTGCTGCCGGTTCCGGTTGCCCTTATACTCCGCTTTCTGCTCCCCGAGCTTGAGGCAACGCTCATGACGCGGCTGCAATTCGATCTGACGCCCTATCATCCGATGATCATGGGCGTGTTTATCGGAATGGCTCCCGCCTTGATCGGATCGGTCTACGGATTATTGCTGGTCGACGAACGCGATGAGCGGACCTTGTCGGTGCTGCGGATCATGCCCGCGCCTTTCGCATCCTATTTGGCGGCGCGCCTGCTTATCCCGACGCTGCTGGCCGTTCTCATGACAATCATCACCTATCCGCTGGCAGGTGTGACACCTCTCCCCGTTGCGGCAGTGACCGCGATCGCGCTGGCGGCAGCAACTGTGGTTCCGGTCGCTGCACTCGTGATCGTCAGCCTTGCTGCGAACAAGGTCAGCGGGCTGGTGATCTTCCGCCTCGTGAATACGGCCCTGGCGCTTCCCGCACTTGCCTATATCGCGGAACCGGGCTGGGACCGGCTGGCATGGTGCGTGCCCGCCTACTGGCCGATGAAGGCGCTATGGAACGCAAATGCCGGACAGGCTTATGCGGCCGAGCTGTTCATCGCATTGGCGATGAATGCGTGTCTAACCGCTCTTCTTTACTGGAGATTTTCGCGGCGGCCGGAAGGTTAGCCGCTTTGCGCCTTATTTCTGAATCAGATGCTTACGGATACTCAGCCCCGCGCGTTTGAGTCAAAGCAATACCCCATGCCGGTTGAATAAGGCGTAAACGGAAAATCCGAACCAACCTTAGGTGCTTATGTGGTCAAAAGCTTGCCCGCTTCGACATGTGGGTAGCCAAGCGCATCGGCCACAGCCTTATAGGTGACTTGACCGGCATGCACATTCAAACCGTTCCGTAAATGCGGATCGTCGGTCAAAGCTTGCCGCCACCCATTATCCGCAAGAGCGAGAGCGAAAGGCAAGGTGACGTTGTTCAGCGCATGAGTGGATGGCTTGGGCACCGCGCCTGGCATAATCGCGACGCAATAATGAATCACGCCGGAGACGACATAAGTCGGTTCATCATGCGTTGTCGGACGAGAGGTCTCCGAACAGCCGCCCTGATCGATGGCGACATCGACGAACACCGAGCCCGGTTTCATGCGCTCAACGAGGTCCGCCGTGATCAGCTTCGGCGCTGATGCCCCAGGGATCAAAACCCCGCCAATGACCAGATCGGCCTCGATGCAGTGTTTCTCGATCGCATCCCGCGTGGAATAGACCGTGTTCAGCGGGCGGTCGAATTGCTGCCAGAGCGAGCGCAGCACATCGACATTGCGGTCGATGACCCAAACATCGGCCCCCATGCCCAGTGCGATATGAGCCGCATGACGGCCGACCGTGCCGCCGCCGATGACAACGACTTTGGCCGGATCGACGCCGGGAACACCCCCAAGCAGCACGCCATGTCCGCCATGCGCCTTTTCTAGAAAATAAGCGCCAGCCTGAACCGACAGCCGTCCGGCGACTTCCGACATTGGCGCCAGCAGGGGCAACCCGCCCGCGGGCGACGTCACGGTCTCGTAAGCGATGCAGGTCGCGCCGCTTTCGACGAGATCGCGCGTTTGATCGGGATCGGGCGCTAAATGCAGGTAGGTAAACAGAACCTGGCCCGTCCGCAGCATCTTGCGCTCAGCCGCCTGCGGTTCTTTGACCTTCACAATCATCTCGGCGCGATCGAAAACGTCCTTCGCGCCTGAAACGATCGTCGCGCCCGCCGCTTCATAATCCGCCTCCGTCAAGCCGATCCCCTCGCCGGCTCCCGTCTCGACGATCACTTCGTGGCCACGCGCCACCACCTCACGCGCGCTCGAAGGCGTCAAGCCAACCCGATATTCATGAACTTTGATTTCCTTGGGTACGCCGATCAGCATGGGTCCGATCCTTTTTACAATTTTTGTGACTTCGAAATTGCGGAATTATACAGCCTGTTGCGCGCGCAAAACGTATTCCCTTACGGCACTCCTGCCCAATATACCGTTTGATAAGAGCATTTCGAATATCCCAAAGCGTGGCGGCGCTCATCGGGAGATATCATCGCTCACGAACATCCTGGATGAGGCCAGTGGTTCGAATCTAACGCTTCGAACCCCACGCTTTTTCGCTGATGGATCGAATTGACATGACATTTGAATTGCTTACTTCAATCAAGCCAAATGGCATGAAGGACTCAAATGTCATGTTCGATCCACTAGCGCGACGACTTGCCGCTCCTGTTTTTGCGCTCGATCAAACCGGACTTTTTTCAGATTATATATGTCTAACTGTCGGAAATCTTGGACAATTATCCATGCGAGGCCGCGCGGTCCCGACACCCGGCTAAGACAGCAAAGTCTGACGCAAATTTGATAGGAAAAACCGGGTAGGGTTTGATAAAACGTCCAAAATGTTCTATATGTCGTGCAATTTCGGGTTTTGTTTGATGAAACGGATCGGATCATGAGCAACTATAATCAGGAAACCGTTCTCTCGGTGCAGCATTGGACGGATAATCTGTTCAGCTTTACGGCGACCCGCGATCCTGCGTTCCGGTTCACCAACGGCCAGTTCACTATGATCGGCCTGGAAATCGAAGGTAAGCCTCTGCTTCGCGCCTATTCCATGGTCAGCACCAATTATGACGACGAATTGGAATTCTTCAGCATCAAAGTCCCGGACGGGCCGCTGACCTCACGGCTGCAGCATATTAAGGAAGGCGACCGTATTCTGGTCGGCAAGAAACCGACCGGAACCCTGATCCACGACAATCTCTTGCCAGGGCGCACGCTTTACCTGCTCTCCACCGGCACCGGCCTTGCGCCCTTCATGAGTATCATTCGCGACCTTGAGACTTATGAGAAATTCGAAAAGGTCGTGCTCGTGCATGGCTGCCGCCAGATCGCCGAACTGGCCTATGGCGAGAAGATCACGCAGGCCCTGCCGCAGGATGAATATCTCGGCGAATTGATCCGCGAAAGGCTGGTCTATTACCCGACCGTTACGCGCGAGCCTTTCCGGCATCGCGGCCGGGTCACCGACCTCATCAATTCCGGGCAACTCTTCAAAGACATCGATATGCCCCCCTTCGATCCGGCGACAGATCGCGCTATGCTCTGCGGCAGCCCGCAAATGCTTGAGGACATGAAATCCATTCTAGAGGGGCGCGGCTTTGAGGAAGGATCGAGCGGCAAGCCTGGCAGCTATGTGATCGAAAAGGCGTTCGTAGAGCGCTAGGACTATATACCTTCGTTGGCGCGCGCAAAGCGTTCCGACCTCCGGCAGTATGCTACCCGGCAAGCCGGCGAAGCGCCTCGACCATCTTGCCATTCGTGGCACTCAGCTCATCCAGAATCGAGAAATGATGATGGCCTGCGAGCGCGAGTGTTTCGAGCGTAAATCCGCGTTCGCTGCAAGCTTTGGCAAATTCCGTCGATTGCCTCTGAAGCTCCGGTAATTCGTTACCGCCATACGCCACGCAGACCGGGATTGAGCGATCTGGCAAAGCCGAAATCGGGCTCAGTGTTTCGACTTCGTTTGGCGTTAATTGAAGCGCGTCGTTCAACCCGCATAAGGCAATCGGTTCGAGATCGAAAATGCCGCTGATTGGTAGGATCGCCGCCACCGCGGTCTGGTCCATCATTGACGCCGCCAGATGTCCCCCGGCCGACCAGCCGCCTACGATCATTTTGTCAGCCTGGAAACCAAGCTCGTCGGCTTGCCCGCTCAGAAACGCCAGAGCGCTTTTCATCTCTTCGACGATATTTGTAAGACTTGCATCCGGCGCAAGCGTGTAGCCCAGACTGGCCACGTTGAAGCCGGCCGCCAGTGGTCCTTCCGCGACGAAAGCGAAAATATCCTTGTGATTGCGCTGCCAGTAGCCGCCGTGAATGAAAACGAACAAGGGCGCATCTGCCGTACCGCACGGGAAATAATCCAGGAGCGCCCGAGGCGCATCGCCGTAACGCATATCGAGCCGGGCATCGGAGCGCGCGCGGATTTTTTCGCTTTTCCGGCCCCACTCTTCGAGCCATTTCTTGCTATCGGCCACCGCCGCCGAATTATCATAGGCTGCCGTTAACTCAAGGCGGGTCATGCCCCGGTAAATCGGGGTTCCAGGATCGATATTCATACGCGGTTGCTCGTTACCCTTATTAAAAGCATTGCTGTCCGCCGTACTTCACGGCGATGCGAAAATCGGCCGGTATCCAATTGTAGCAGCCCGATCGAATACAGCCAGCCACCCGGTTTTTGCAAGGGAAGGTACAATTTGCGCGGTAACGGGCTTGCAGCTTGCACATATTCAGACAGATATCGCGCTGTTGATTGCAGAACAGCGCCAGCTCTTCCCGGTTAGTTTCGCCATCATCGGAATATCGATCTGAGTCCACCCTTCCTGCAAGCGCCGCCGAGGTTAAACTCCAGACGACAAAAATCCTTATCAGGTAAGTCAAACCCAGCTGGGGCCGAATGTGTCGCATGCTGTCCTCCCCAAAACGTGCCATGCTTTTGCGCGTTATTCATCCGAAATTATTAAATCCGCACTGTGTTGATTGATGGGCTTTTTTTCCGAGCCTGCGGTCGGAGCGCGTTATTCCGGCACGATGGAACGGAACGGGACAAAACGCCGGTTTCACAATGGAAAAACCGGAATGGCACAAATCCGATGCACTCAGAATGCTGAAAAGTGCCGCGTCCTATAGATGCCGGACTACATATTACGCTCAATCTGTCGCAGATCGTCCTCTAAATGATACAAATTTTAACGATGGCTTTTGCGCCTTTAGCAAAAAAGTTATTGATTGCCATAATGCTTTGGGCATGTGTGTTCAGGTCTTATGGGAACACGCTTCTGACATGGTCTTGTGTCAGAAGAAAATACCCGAATTTCACCATAATCACAGCTAAATGAAGGGCCGGTCTTTCTTGTCTCGTAACACTGCACAGATCTACTCACTCTCGACAGCCGTCCCGGAGCACGAACTGATTCAATCTGCTGTTGCGGGCCATGTCGCCGATATTTTCTCCTCCCGATTTCCCGATTTCGGCAAGCTGAAAGGTGTCTTCGACAATTGCGGTATCGAGACGCGAAGCGCCGCGCGGCCGATCGAATGGTATTTGGAGCCGCATAATTGGACGGATCGGACCGGCGTTTATCTGGATGTTGCAACCCGCCTTTTTATCGACGCGGCCCGGAAGGCGATGGATCAGGCCGGTGTCAGCGGCAAGGATATCGGCACGATTGTCACCGTGTCATCGACGGGTATTGCTACACCGAGCCTTGAGGCCCGCGCTGCGGCGGAGCTGGGCTTTTCCGCCGATGTCGCGCGTGTCCCTGTGTTCGGGCTTGGCTGCGCCGGGGGCGTGACCGGCTTATCCCTTGCCGCGAAACTCGCCAAGGCCTCGCCGGAAAAACATGTGCTGCTCGTCGTCGTTGAGCTTTGCACACTTGCCGTGCGGCTCGATCAGGTCACGAAAGCCAATATTGTCGCGCTCGCCCTATTCGGCGACGGTGCGGCGGCAGCGGTGATCAAGGCGGGTGACTCGAATGATGACAGCCTTGCCGCGATTGACGACGCCGTCGAACATTCCTGGCCGGATACGCTGGATATTATGGGCTGGTCGGTCGACCCGGAGGGGTTCGGCGTGATTTTCGACCGTTCGATCCCGTCCTTTGCCACGGAGAATTTGGCGCCCGCCTTGGCGCATATTTGCAAAGCCTACGGCATCGAACAGCACGAGATCGGGCGCTTCATCTGTCATCCGGGCGGCGCAAAAGTGATCGAGGCGCTTGAAACCGCGCTTATGCTGCAAAGCGGCACGCTCGACCACGAGCGCCGCGTTCTTTCGCAATACGGCAATATGTCAGCGCCGACCGCGCTTTTCGTGCTCGATCAGGTCATGCAGGCGGGGCTGCCCGAGCGCTCGATCATCATGGCTCTCGGGCCGGGCTTTACGCTGAGCACCGCCATGCTCTCAAGGGCTGCCGCATGACTGACGCGCTTGCCTGGATCGATCCGCTGGCCTTTGCTGTCCTGGCCTTCGTGACCGTTCAGCGGCTGGCCGAGCTGGTCTATGCGAGACGCAACGAGACACGGCTGCGAGCGCGCGGCGCGCAGGAATTTGCCCCAGGCCACTATCCGGCGATTGTCGCGCTTCACGCTGCCTGGCTGATCGGACTGTGGGTGCTGGCTCTCGGCACCACGCCCGAGGCTGGATGGCTCGTTCTGTTCTTCATTCTGCAGGCGCTGCGGATCTGGGTTCTGGCGACGCTTGGCGAGCGCTGGACGACGCGGATTATCGTCCTGCCCGGCGAACCGCTTGTTGCAAAAGGGCCTTACCGGCTCATTCCGCATCCGAATTATGCGGTCGTGATCGGCGAAATTTTCGTCCTTCCCATGGCGTTTGGCCTGTTCTGGTATGCCGTCCTATTCTCCCTGCTGAATGCGGCGATCCTGTTCATCCGTATCCGGGCCGAAAACGAAGCCCTGACAATGGCGAGCGGGGCAAGCCGATGAATGCCCCCGCTACGGATCTCCGCGCCGCTGCGCCGCCGGTTGCAGCCTGGGCCGGATTTGTGGCGATGTGCATCGGGATGTTCATGGCGATCCTGGATGTGCAGATCGTCGTCACATCCCTGCCCACCATCCAGCAGGCCCTCTCGATTGCGCCTGATCAGATGAGCTGGGTGCAGACCTCCTATCTGATCGCTGAGATCATCGCGATCCCGCTCACCGGCTGGCTGACCCGTTTGCTCTCATTGCGCGGCCTGTTCATTGCAGCGTCCTCCGTTTTCGCTGTCGCCTCTGCCGGATGCGCGATGAGCGACGGCTTTGCCAGTCTCATTATCTGGCGCGTCATTCAGGGGTTCGCCGGGGGCATGCTGATCCCCATCGTGTTCTCCGCTGTGTTCATCATCTTCCCCGGACGCGGACAGGCGCTTGCCACCACCATTGCCGGAATGCTGGCTGTACTCGCTCCGACGGTCGGCCCGATTTCCGGTGGCTGGATCACCTCGACCTTTAGCTGGCACTGGCTGTTTCTTATCAATATCGTGCCCGCTATCCTCGCCATTATCGCAGGCTATTTCTGTCTGCCGCGAACCGGGTCCGATCGCCGCGAGGCGCGCAATCTTGATATTATCTCCTTGGCTTTGCTGGCGGTCTGTCTGGCGGCTTTGGAAATCGGCCTGAAGGAAGCCCCGAAATATGGCTGGCTCTCCGGGTTTGTCCTGGGGCTGCTGGCGATCACCATTTCGAGCGGCTCAGCATTTATCTGGCGCATGCTGCAGCGCGCCAACCCGATGGTCGATCTTCGGAATTTCCACGACCGCAATTTCGCATTGGCCTGCGGCTTGAGCTTTATCCTCGGCATCGGCCTTTATGGCTCTGTGTACCTCATGCCGGTCTTTCTCGGCTTTGTCCGTGGTCATGATGCGCTCGGCATCGGTCAGATTATGCTCGTGACCGGCGCCGCACAGCTCGCGATTGCCCCGATCGCCGTCTGGCTTGAGCAGCGCGTCAATGCCCGCCTTCTCAGCATTCTGGGTTTTACTTTCTTCGGCATCGGCCTTGCCATGAGCATGTACGATACGCCGAAAACCGATTTCGACGGGATGTTCTGGCCGCAAATATTGAGCGGCGCGGCCGTGATGTTCTGTCTGCTTGCCCCGACGCGCATTGCCCTTGGCCATCTGCCGCCTGAGCGCGTGCCCGATGCCAGCGCCCTGTTCAATCTGATGCGCAATCTCGGCGGCGCGATCGGCATTGCGCTCATCGACACGGTCATCTTTGGCCGCGCCGAAAAATATGGCGCCATGATCTTCGACCGGCTGCTTGCGCGTGACGAGGCAATGTTCGCGTTCACCGGCCTGCCACTCGTCCCCCCGCATATGGAGGTCAAACCCGCTATAATTTTCGCCAGCCCCGCCATTGAGCGCGCGGCAACAACGATCGCGATCACCGAAGCCTGGGTGGTGCTCGCCTGTATCACGGCTGTCGGCGTATTGGTCGCTTTAGCGGTCCGCAGGCAGAATTAAAGGGCCGTTTGTCCGCAATGAGCAACCACAATGTAGGAATGGAGAGGGCGACCAGGATCGAACTGGTGACATCCAGCATGGGAAGCTGGATAAATGTTACAAATTACTTAATAAAATCAATGCCATTACTGCTTCCATGTCCCGTTTATGTCCCGTCTAGCGCGGGACAAGCTCAAAACAGTTCGCCTGCGATGCGGTCCATAGCCTTGCGGTGATCATCGCTCGGAAATAAATGTCCGTATACGCTATAAGTTGTTTGAAGACTCTCGTACCCGGCATAGGTTTGAATGGCCTTTGGCGAAAATCCACCTTCGATCCAACAGGACACCGCATAGTGCCTAAGCGCGTGCCAATTAACGCGCTTAGGGGCAGGCAGACATTCTTCGGGGTCTTTACGATGTTTGTCCGCCAGCGCCTCGAAGAGCGGATAGAATCCGCGGTTGAGCATGTTGTGGTGATTGGCGAAGCTGCCGCTAGTGGTCTGACTCTGACATTTCGATCCCTCAATGTCAGCCCAGCCCACTA
>CAZMAC010000081.1:0-10085 GCA_964564085.1 uncultured Hyphomicrobiaceae bacterium | reverse complement strand
TCCGCGTCCATCCCCGCCTTCGCGGGGACAGGCTTGGACGCGCGTTGCTCTAGCGGCGAATGCCGAGACGCCCGATCAAATCGCGATAACGCGCGTCATCTTTCGCTTTTACATAATCAAGCAGCCGGCGGCGCTGGCTGACCAGCTTCAAAAGCCCGCGACGTGAGTGATTATCCTTTTTGTGGCTTTTGAAATGCTCGGTCAGGTTGGTGATCCGCTCGGTCAGGATCGCGACCTGAACTTCGGGCGACCCGGTATCGCCGCCCTTGGTGCCAAAATCGGAAATAAGCGCCTGCTTGCGCTCGGCAGTAATCGACATCGTATGCTCCTTAAATGTGTTGGCGGCCGATCAAAGCGGGATATTGAAAACCCGGGATGGCCGTAATTCGCCCTGGCTGACCTCACCGAGCGCAACGAGCGTGCCGTGTGAGGTTGCATAAATCAGACCTTGGTGAATGGGTGCGTCGCGGCCGCGTATAATGATGGCCTTGCCCCGCCTCAGTCTGGCCGCGTCCGGCCCGCTGACGGCCAGCGCCGGGATGCCGTCCAGCGCGGTCTCAACAGGCAGAAGAGCGCTTAACAGCGCCTCGCGAGCGGCGTCACTATTGCTCATTTCCTCAAGTCTTTCCAGCGAAATCGCTTGACGCTCGGGGAAAGGTCCAACGCTTGTGCGCCGGAGTTCCGCGACATGACCGAAACAGCCAAGTTTCCGCCCCATATCGCGCGCAAGCGCACGGACATAGGTGCCCTTGCCGCATTCGGCTTCGAAAACAGCTTTATCCGCGGATGGGA
Organism: uncultured Hyphomicrobiaceae bacterium; assembly: GCA_964564085.1. Classification (GTDB taxonomy): domain Bacteria; phylum Pseudomonadota; class Alphaproteobacteria; order Rhizobiales; family Rhodomicrobiaceae; genus JAHQVI01. The sequence continues at coordinate 9,293 of CAZMAC010000081.1, read as the reverse complement.
CTTCGACGAGTTCCAGATGGGTCACATCGACGGGCCGGGCTTCAATTTCGAAAGTCTCGCCTTCACGCGCAAGGTCATAGGCGCGTTCGCCTTCGATCTTGATCGCGGAAAAACGCGGAGGGACTTGCATGATCTGACCACTAAATTGTGGCCGCGCGGCCTCGATATCTTCACGACTCGGGCGGTCGGCACTTTCTTTCACCGGCTCGCCCTCGGCATCATCCGTATTCGTCTCGACGCCCCAGCGGACCAGAAACCGGTATTGCTTGGCGCCGTCCACCGCGTGCGGAATGGTTTTCGTCGCCTCTCCGAAAGCAATCGGCAGGACGCCCGTTGCCAGCGGATCGAGCGTTCCGGCATGGCCCGCCTTGGCCGCATTATAGAGACGCTTCACCTTGTTCAGCGCATGGGTCGAGGTGACGAATTGCGGTTTATCGAGTATCAGCCAGCCATTGACGGCTTCGCCTTTACGACGTCGGGCCATTGAAACACTCCGGAGACGATTGAGGTACCACGATCGTCAAAACCGCCTGGATTGATGTTGATCTGTCTTAGAGCCTAATCCGCTCCGACTGAATCGGAGCGTCGGTTCTAATCTTATATTTTACGGCGCTTCCCGAGCGGTGAACCGGTATACACTCCGCCTGTAAGCGCTCTATTTGTTTTGTCGCGCTTTCCGAGCGGCGAACCGTATCCACTTCGCCTGAAAGCGCTCAAGCTTGCTCAAGATTTATCGAGATCGCGCCTAACTTCGGGCGAGCGCAGAATCTTGTCGATCCGTTCCGCCTGCTCGAAGCTTTCATCGATCTCGAAGGATATACTGGGCATGTATTTAAGATCGACACGCTTGGCAAGTTCGCCGCGCAAAAATTTCTGGTGGCGCATAAGGGCATTCACCAATATTTCGGTGTCGCCCGCTCCGAATGGCAGGACATAGATCGTTGCATTGCGCAAATCAGGACTGGCGCGGACCTCCGTCACTGTAACATCGTGGCCGTCAAAATCGGGATCGGCGATTTCGGACCGCATCAGGATCTCGGCGAGAGCGTGGCGGATCATCTCGCCGACACGGAGCTGGCGCTGGCTCGGCCCTTTGGCGATGTGTTGTCTTGGCATCAAAAGCCCCGTTTTGAAAAAGGGGAAATATCAGAGCATTATGAGAAAACGGGAAAGGCATGAGCCGGGACATCTCTCCCGGCTATGTTGCGCTTTCGCCTTGTGAACTCCGCGATGAAGCACCTGGCACGCCTTGCGAGGGGTTATAAGGTCCGCTGAACCTCTTCGACGCGGAAACATTCGATAATATCACCTTGCTTCAGATCGTGATAATTCTCAAATGCCATGCCGCATTCCTGACCGGAGGTAACCTCTTTAACCTCATCCTTGAAGCGTTTCAGCGTCGAGAGCTTGCCTTCGTGGATCACGACATTGTCGCGGATCAGACGGACATTGGCGCCGCGCTCAACCTTGCCTTCGGTGATGAGACAGCCCGCAATATTGCCGACCTTGGAAATATTGAAGACCTGCAGAATTTCCGCATTGCCGAGGAAGGTTTCGCGCAGAGTCGGTGCGAGCAGGCCGGACATCGCCGCTTTGATGTCATCCACGAGATTGTAGATGATATTGTAATAGCGGATTTCGATTTCCGAACGCTCGGCAAGCTCCTTCGCCTGCGCATTGGCGCGAACGTTGAAGCCGACAACGGCTGCTTCCGAAGCGGCGGCGAGTGAAATATCGGACTCCGTGATGCCACCAACGCCGGTATGCACGAGGCGAGCGGCAACCTCGTCCGTATTCAGATTCTCTAGCGCCGCCGCGATCGCTTCGACCGAGCCCTGAACATCGCCTTTGATGATTAGCGGAAACTCTTTCCGGCCCGCTTCGCTGAGCTGGGTCATCATCTGCTCCAGCGAGCCGCGTCCCGTGCCGACAGCTTTCAGGTCACGCAGCTTGCGCTGACGATAGTCCGTCAATTCGCGGGCGCGGCCTTCGCTCTCAACGACCGCAAGCTGATCGCCGGCTTCAGGCGCGCTGTCGAAACCGAGGACTTCAACCGGCACGGACGGTCCGGCGGAGGGGATGTGCTCACCCTTATCGTTAATCAGTGCCCGCACCTTACCCCAGGCGCGGCCGGCGACGACAATCTGTCCAACCGCGAGCGTGCCGCGCTGGACGAGCACCGTGCCGACAGGACCGCGGCCGCGCTCCAGCTTGGCCTCGATGACGACGCCTTCAGCCGGACGGTTCGGATTGGCCCTCAGCTCAAGGACTTCGGCCTGAAGAGCGATGCCTTCGAGCAGCTTGTCGAGATTGAGCCGTTCCTTTGCCGAGACTTCAATCTCCAGCGTATCACCGCCCATGCTCTCGACAACGATTTCATGCTGCAAAAGCTCCGTGCGCACGCGCTGCGGATCAGCTTCCGGTTTGTCGATCTTGTTGATCGCCAGAATGATCGGAACCTCCGCGGCTTTGGCGTGATTAATCGCCTCGATCGTCTGGGGCATGACCCCGTCATCGGCCGCAACCACGAGCACGACGATATCGGTCACCTTCGCGCCGCGCGAGCGCATGGCGGTAAATGCCGCATGGCCAGGCGTGTCAATGAAAGAAATGTCCGCGCCGCTCGATGTCTTAACCTGATAGGCGCCGATATGCTGGGTAATGCCGCCCGCTTCGCCGGCCACGACATTGGCTTCGCGCAGCGAATCGAGCAGCGAGGTCTTGCCGTGATCGACATGGCCCATGATCGTCACGACAGGCGCACGCGACTCAAGATCGTCTTCCTCGTCCTCGATACCGATAAAGCCTTCCTCGACGTCGGACTCGGAAACACGTTTGACCGTGTGCCCGAATTCACTGACGATCAGCTCGGCCGTATCGGCGTCGATGACGTCGTTGATTTTGTGCATGTCGCCCTGTTTCATCAAAAACTTGATCACATCGACCGCGCGTTCGGCCATGCGGTTGGCAAGCTCCTGAATGGTGATCGCTTCCGGCAGCTGAACTTCGCGCAGAATTTTCCTGCGCGGCTCGGCAACACCCATGGCCTGCTTCTTGAGCCGCTCACGCTGGCGGCGAAGCGAGGCAAGGGAGCGCTCGCGCTGCTGTTCGTCGAACGCATTCGTAATGGTCAGCTTTTGGCGGCCGCGGCGGTCGTCTTCCATACGCTTGGCCGGTGGGCGCTCGACTTTTGCCTTTTTGGCGGGAACACCGGCGCGTCCGCGGGCTGGAGCTTCGTCATCATCGCCGGCTTTATTATCCGCACGGGCAGGCCGGCGCGGCGTTTCTGTCGTCTCTTTGGCCTCTCCACCGGCTGGACCCGCTTCGGCCTGGCCCTTGGCTGTCGCCGCTTGCTTAGGCTTCTGCGCGGGAGCCGTTTTCGGCTTTGCGGCCGCTTCGCCGGTTTCGGTATCTGCGTCTTTTACGTCAGCAGTTTCGGCAGGCGGTTTTGCCGCCTCTTCGGCAGCCCTCTTCGCCTCTTCCTTCTCGCGCTCTTTTGCTAGACGCGCTTCTTCTTCCGCGCGCTGGCGATCGAGAATTTCACGTTCGCGGCGCTCGACTTCTTCGCGCTTTCTTGCCTCGACCAGCGCGCGTGCGCGTGCATCGACCTCGTCAGATGAAAGCTGACGGAGCACATTGCGCGATTGCGCCTTTTCCGTCTGCTGAGCGTCAGACCGCTTGCCCCGTGTATCCCGTGACGTCTTGGCGGCGGGCGGGCTTGCAGGCTTGGTCTCCTGCGGGATCGCGGCGACGGCGTCCTGCATGCTCACAGACCGCTTGCTGCGTTTTTTCTCAACGACCACCGATTTGGAACGGCCATGGCTGAAATTTTGACGCACCATGCCCTGCTCAACCGAACGCTTGAGATTCAAAGTCATCGTCTTGCGGCCTGACTTGGCAGCTTTTTCTTCCGGGTCTTTCGTTTCGCTCATACTTTTTCCTGTTCCGGCGTATCCACCAAAAGACGCGCCGCCGGATGCGATGCCATATAGCTTATATAACGTTTGGCCGACTGGAGAAACGCCCTGCCGGCACCACAATCCGCAATTGCGGCGTGGTTAACATTCCATTTTCCCAGCGCCGAGCTTAACTCGGCGGATGAAAAACATGTCATCGGACCAGGATCCTGGCCCTTCCCGCCCGAAACGGCCCGAGCCAGCCTGTCCAATTTTGCGCTTCCATCATCCGATGCATCCGATGCATGCATCAGCGCCAGCATCTTGTTCTTTTTAATCCGATCCTCGACTTTGGCATAACCCGATATGGCGTCGCCAGCTTTGTTGGCTAAGGCCAGATCCTGTAGGGCCGCCTGCCGCAATAATTGGCCTGCAAAATCCGCCAATTCGGGTCCGGCTGCCACTGCCTTTTGAAAGCCCTTCGAAAAAACGGATTTGCGAACGGAATTTAAGACGGCGCTGTGGTCCGCTGTAATCCATACGCCGCGCCCGGGAAGCTTTCTCTTGATGTCGGGTACGACCCGGCCCTCAGGATCAAGAACGAAGCGCAAAAGCGCATCCTCCGGGCTCCGCGTGCGAGTGAGCGCGCATTGCCGGATCGGTTTTTTTGTATCCTTATCCTCTTCACATGTAAAATTCACGAATTGTGTTTACCCAAACTCAGCAAATTCGATCGTCTGTCTCCGCCACGACACAGCGTCGCGCTGCGTCAAGCCTTAACTCTTGCCGGCCTCAGCTTCAACCGCCAACTGCTCCTGAGGTTGATTCTCTTCGCCAGCGTCTTCCGTTTCCGTTTCGCTTTCCGGATCCGGCTCTGGTTCCGGCTCGATCCATCCCGCATGGATGCGGGCATTGAGAATCATTTGCTCCGCTTCTTCCCGGGTCAGATCGTAGGTCTCTAAAATGCCGTTATGCCGCGTGGTCTCGCCGTCCTTCTTCTCGGTCCAACCGGTCAGATCGTCCGTTGCGCAATCGGCGAGATCCTCAATGGATCTAATCTCATTTTCACCGAGAGCCACGAGCATCGTTTTGCTAAGGCCTGGGATCTCCGCCATGGCGTCGTCAACGCCGAGTTCGCGCCGCTTATCCTCAAGCTCGCTCTCGCGGCGCTCCAGATAATCCGTTGCGCGGGTCTGAATTTCTACCGCCGTATTTTCATCGAAACCTTCGATTTCCGCAACTTCCTCCGGCTCGACATAGGCGATTTCCTCAAGAGAGGTGAAGCCTTCGGAGGCAAGAAGTTGCGCGATGACCTCATCGACATCGAGGGCTTCCATGAAGGTGTTGGAGCGCTCAGTGAATTCTTTCTGGCGCCGTTCCGATTCTTCCGCTTCGGTGAGAATATCGATGTCCCAGCCGGTGAGCTGGGAGGCGAGGCGCACATTCTGGCCGCGCCGACCAATCGCGAGGCTTAACTGGTCGTCCGGGACGACGACTTCAATGCGTTCGGCGTCCTCGTCGAGAACGACTTTCGCCACTTCCGCCGGCGCCAAGCCGTTCACGATGAAGGTGGCGGCGTCCGGCGACCATTGGATAATGTCAATCTTTTCGCCCTGAAGCTCGTTCACGACCGCCTGGACACGCGAACCGCGCATACCGACACAGGCCCCGACCGGGTCGATCGAGGTATCGTTCGACAAGACCGCGATCTTTGCCCGGCTGCCGGGATCGCGCGCGACCGATTTGATTGTGACCACGCCGTCATAAATTTCCGGCACTTCCTGGGTGAACAGCTTGGCCATGAATTCAGGACGCGTCCGCGACAGGAAAATCTGCGGCCCGCGCTGCTCGCGTCGGACATCATAGACGTAAGCGCGGATGCGGTCGCCATAGCGGTAGTTTTCGCGGGGCAAGGCCTCATCCCGGCGGACCACCGCTTCGGCGCGTCCGAGATCGACAATGACATTGCCATATTCGACGCGCTTAACGACGCCATTGGAAATTTCGCCGATGCGGTCCTTATATTCTTCATATTGGCGCTCGCGCTCGGCTTCGCGCACTTTTTGCACGATAACCTGCTTGGCGTTCTGTGCAGCCACCCGTCCGAAATCGAGGGGCGGAAGAGGCTCTGCGATAAAATCGCCGACATTGGCTTCCGGGTTACGCTTGCGGGCGTCCTTCAGGGAAATCTCAATGGCGTCCTGCGTTACCGCTTCGACGACTTCCAGAAGGCGGGCCAGCCGGATTTCGCCTGTCTTAGGGTCGATCTCGGCGCGAATCTCATTCTCACTGCCGTAGCGCGACTTAGCCGCTTTCTGGATCGCATCTTCCATTGCGGCAATGACGAGCTTCCGGTCGATGGACTTCTCGCGGGCCACCGCATCCGCAATCTGCAATAATTCCAGCTTATTTGCGCTAACACCCTGCTGCGCCATGCACGTCACTCCAAATCTTTGCTGTCATCATCCGGGACCAGCCCGGCCTTTTCAGCTTTGTTTGCTTTTTGAGCCAGCTTCAGCAGCTCATCCGTCATGATCAGTTTCGCTTCGCCGATCATCGCCGCGGGCAATCCCAGCGTTGTCGGCTCCTCGTTCTCTTTCAGCATGACGCTGATACGCGCTTCCCCATTTTCATAGCCTTCAAGGATGCCTCGGAAGCGCCGGCGCCCATCGATCATTTCGCTCAGCTCGATCCGGGCTTCGAAACCGGCCCAATCCTCAAAATCCGACGGCCTGACCAGAGGCCGGGCGATTCCCGGGGAAGAAATCTCCAGCCTGTATCCGCTCTTGATCGGATCATGCGCATCGAGAAGCGGCGAAAGCCGTCTGCTGATCAGCGCGCAATCATCGACTGTGATGGCCCCTGTCGCGCGGTCCGCCATAATCTGGACGGTCGTTCCATCTTGGGCCGAAACAGCAACCCGGACGAGCCGCATTCCCAGATCCTCGATCACAGGCTCAGCAAGTTCGGCTATCGTTGCCGCAAGGCCTGTTTCCCGGACAAAACGGGTTTGCAAGTCGCCATCAGCCAAATCAGCCATTGCCGTTTATGAGATGCCTCATTCAACGCTTTGAAAAAAGCTCAAAAAGAAAGAGCGGACCCGGCGGGGCCCACTCTCCACAGTCGAGATGATCATGAGCGGCTATAATGTAAGCAAGTTTTTACAAATGCGCAAGGCTGCATCGCCTCAAATGCATAGCCGCGGCCGCGAAGACCGCATTTATTATGAAGCGCTTAATGCATTCGGCTGTTATTAGCAGGACCGAGCGCAGCCTGATCAAATTGTATGCAGCTTCTGCTGGCGCTTCTACCCAAAGCCCGAAACACAATCAGGCCTGAAAGCGCGAAGTTTCTTAGCAGCACGTGAAGCCACAGATTTGCGGCGATCAGACGATAGCCTTAGTAGATGCGGCCTGAGCCATTGCGTTAGCGCCCGATCCTCAGCCGCCCAATCGGTCAGCGTTTCCATGGTCGTATTAAGGACGATCCAGTCATCGTGGTTGGCAAGGTTCCGCTTCATGATCTTCAAAGCGGCCTCTCGCTGACGCTTGTTCATATCGCTGGACAAGCGATCGAATAACTGTGCGAGGGTCCACTGCGCGGAGGCCTGATCGAGTTCACCGATCTCTTTTATGAAACGGTCTATATAGGGAACGAGAAGATCATGCCTTTCGGCTTCGACACGTTTCATGGCGCTTGACGTCCGTAGCCGTACAACAGCATCTTCGCTGCGATAGCAGTCGAACAGCTCACTGATACGGTCAGGCCGTGCCAACACTTGATCGACGACTTCAACGGTTCTCCCAAGCGAATTGGGGTGTCCTCCCGACAACATGTCCTCGAAGGTTTCAGTCATAACTAATTTTTCGATCACTGCCATGAGATTGCCGCCGACTTCCATCGAACCAACATCGATCTGCTTTAACGAAGACGCGGCGGTATGAACAGGACCATATCGGTTTCCTGCCGGGCAAAGAGCGGCGATCCGGCGGTCGCTTCAACAAGGTTACATCGATCGAGATTGTGATGATCTGTGATGAATAAAGCGGCATAATTCGCCTTGAACAGCATGTCAACGCAGTCAGCGCGCAGGAGTCCAAATCGCTGTTTTGCATCCTTGTGTAACTCCAGCAGAATAATGGGTTGCAAATCGCGAAGCATCTTGTGTGCACCGCACAGAACCTTGCCCTCGTACCCGTCGACGTCGATTTTCACCAGCCCAGGCAAAAGATTGCGTTCGGCGCAAAAGTGATCAAGCGATGTTAACAACACCTCAGCACTCGACAGTGTATTTCGTTTGATCTTGGAACCTTTGACCGCAAATTTTAGTCTTATCCACCATGGCTCTCGATACTCGCTTTCGGCCGGCTCTTCCTCAAACATCTTCGTGCGCGCATACCAAACGCGCTTCAAGCCAATATGCCTGTCGGAAAGGCCAATAAGATGACCATGCACTTTGCCGGGAAGGGTTACCTCACCTGCCTGTTTACGGATTTTGTCGACGGCTTTCGGCTGCATTTCAAATGCGTGCGCAACTGGGCGAGCCATCAAATGCGAGGCAGCGACGAACGAGAAATAGCCATTACTTGCACCGACGTCTAAAAAGACGTCCGGTTTGAAACGGGCAAGAAGGAAACTGATCAGCAACGTCGTCGTTTCTTCGTAAAATTTGCGGTTCGAACGTTGCGCCAGGCGAATCTCAAAAGGACTCCTGACCTGTTTGAAACTCGGGATAACATGCTTGCTGTGACCAGGGATCTGTAACCATGATCGCTGACCATCCGCATCTGCAACATTCGAAAGCTTCGTCGTTGCGAAGAATTGCATCGCATCGGACTGCAGGTCGGACAGAACCATAGTTACCAGCCTGAAACTGAAAATCTGAAGACAACGGTGTTCGCAACACCGCGTGATGACGCAATGCCGGCTTCGAACTATAAACTGCATATTACGCTTTTGACTTGGCTGCTACTGCAAACGAAATGAAAGCTGCTAACCCGAAAACACAGCCCAGCGACGGCGAGGTTCCGTGACATTTTCGTCAATAAGTGTGTTCGCAAACCAAGTTTATGCGAAGCGTTGTAGTGATCCCGATTGACGGTCCGCCGGTCTAGAGCATCGGGCGAATAATCGGAAACGCTTACCCCACAGCGTCTTCTATCTGCATGGCACTCTGGGGCCCACGGAGCGATGCTTGCTGATCGCGACCAGACAAGCGTCGCTCAAGTGGGCAAACGCGCCGGACGGATGTCCGGTGCAAAGCAAAAAATAGAGCAGGATGTCGACTCTGATTAAACGCATCCTGCTCTAAATACGCTCAAAAATGAAATAGCGGCAGTCTCGCCCGGCGGCGATGGCCTTTTCCCCATATCGGGTGAGCGGCCAATCTTCCGGGCG
>CAZMAC010000080.1:0-10118 GCA_964564085.1 uncultured Hyphomicrobiaceae bacterium | reverse complement strand
GCCCGGCAATCCCTGTGGCAGAGAAATACACTCATACCTGACGACGAAGGGCGACAGCCCGACAGTTCAGAAAGCTGCTACGGTTCTGCTATTGCTTAGAACTGTGACTGAACGCCTGTTCTGCGACCAACACGAGATATTGGCGCAAACGGCAACCGGCCTTTCTTTTCCATATGAAACTGTTCGGATGCGCCGAGGCTCCACGCCGCGCGCTATGAGAAAATGTCTGACGCTTGCTGCGCGGCGGGCCCCCAGCGCGATATTATATTCGCGCGTTCCGCGCTCGTCGGCATGGCCTTCAATGACAATTGCGTATTGCGGGTATTTATTGAGCCAACGCGATTGGGTGACCAATGTTTGTTGAGCCTCTGAGCTCAAATTCGTGCTGTCTGTCGTGAAATAAACAGTGTCACCGACACGATCGGAAAATTCGCGCATCGATCCCGGCGTGATCGGTCCGCTTTCACCCGCCGCGCGAGTCGTGTCTCCCCCCAACTGAGCTGCGCTTACGCCGTAATTTGGTTGACTTCTCGAACAGGCACCAAGGGTAACGACTGCAAAGAACGCTAAAATGATCGGCAAGGCCGCGAAACGAGACATGGCACACACTCCTTAACTCAGGCAAATACCCGGGCCTTGAAGCTGCCGTCAGCATGGTTAATGGAGTCTTATAAAAACGCCCATTTTAGCAACTTTTTCGAGTATATCCGAAAAATACACGCAAAAAGGGGCGTGCGCCGATTAAGGCTATTCGTATTGTTGGGATAAGCCTTGCAAAAAGGGAAACGCCGTGAACACCGTTGAAAAACGGTGCACGGCGTTTTTGTTTGGAATCGAAGCCCCCGCTTCGCGTAAGAAGCGCGAATTAGCGGACGATAGCGATAGAAACGTCGGAAGCACCCAGCTTCAGCGGCTCACCACCAACTTCCTTGCGGCAAGCACCAAGCGTAACGGCGGCAGCAAAGATCGTCGCTACAACGACAACGCCTTTCAAACCCTGCATATCATGTCTCCTCTGATTAAGCGACGTAGAGCCGCTAATAGTAGCTAGCCGAGCGTTATGGTGATGATCAAGCTGGCAGCCTTGAATCCTCAGCTTTTCCAAGGCTTATGGTGCGAAAATGCCACGAGGAATCAGAGGTTCTGCAGCCCTTGCTGAGAAAAGATTTAGTAAGCTTTAACAAATTGCCGAAGATGCGAACGATCACTCCACGCCCCTCACTTCAGCCGTTCTGACCAGGCTGGATCGGAAGCAAATGCTGGCGTTGGCAGCGGCCGCTCATTATAGCCTGTGAGGTCGATTGTGAAGAGGCGGGGCCCGCCAGCTTTTCCAGGAGACTCACGGAAAAAAAGAATGACCCGTCCATTCGGCGACCAACTCGGCCCTTCATTGTGATAGCCCTCCGTCAAAATCCGTTCGCCGCTGCCATCGGGCTTGATAACACCGATAAGAAATTGCCCGCCGATCTGCTTCGTAAAAGCGATCAGATCTCCGCGCGGTGACCAGACCGGCGTCGAGTAGCGCCCGTCGCCACCGGTAATCTGCCTTTGCCGGCTTCCATCGGCATCCATAATATAAAGCTCCTGCTGACCGCTGCGGTCGGACTCGAAAACGATTTGCCGTCCGTCCGGAGAATAGCAAGGACTGGTGTCTATATTATTGGTTGCCGTCAATTGACGAAGTTGCCGGCTCACCAAATCCATCTCGAATATATTCGAAGCGCTATCACGCTGTAGACTGAGCAAGATTTTTTCGCCATTCGGAGAGAAGCGCGGTGCAAAAGTCATGCCTGGAAAATCTGCAAGAATTTTCTGGCGCCCGCTTGCCAGGTCGAGACGCAACACAGTTGGCCGGCCATTTTCGTAGGATGTGTATGCGATCTCTCGATTGTTGGGACTGAGTCGCGGCGTCAAAGCCAGGGTCCCCCCATTTGTGAGATAACGGACATTGTGCCCGTCCTGGTCCATAATCGCGAGTTTCTTGACGCGCTTATTCTTCGGCCCGATCTCTTCGATGAAAGCGATTCGGCTGTCGAAATAGCCTTGCTCGCCGGTCAATCTCTCATAAATGGTATCGGAAACGATGTGTGCGATCCGCCGCCAATCTTTTGAGGACGCGTAAAAGGCTTCGGCTTTCAGCTCCCGGCCGGAGAACACGTCCCAGAGCCGGAATTGCGCCTCGATCCGACCATCGTCCGTGTCACTTAGCTGCCCAACGACAAGAGCCTCGGCATTAATAACCCGCCAATCCCGAAAGCGCGGCACACCATTGATACTGGGAATTCGCTCGATGAAAGCCGACCGGTCGATCGGTTTGAAGAGGCCGGAACGTTCCAGATTGGCCGTTATGATCCCGGTGATATCATTCGCCAACTGCTCGCTGTCGGCGCCCCTGGCGAGAAAGGGCGAAATAGCTATCGGCATAGGGCGAAGATTGCCTTGCGTAATGTCGATTTCCATCACCGCCTTTGCAGGCGGCGCGACACATGAAGCTGCTGCAGCCAAATAAATCAACACACTCAGGAGGCGAATCATCCTCTAACCTCCATAAAGCCAGCTTGGATCGAAGGTCAGCAATATGTTCTGCCACTGACTATATTTGTCAGGCGGCATATTGTATGGCTGACATTGAATGACAGCGCGGAGGGCGCTATCCGCAGCGGGGCGAAAGAATGGTGACGCCACACTATTCATGACGTCAGGATGCGTTTTAAGGCTTCCATCCTCGTTCAAACGAATGCTCAGCTTCACCACGATTGCATCGCCGCCAAGCCCCCCAACCGGCGGTGACCAGCAACGCACAATTTGCGCTCGAAACGCATCGATCTCATTGGCCGTCATACGAGCATCGCGCCCTTCGGGCTCACCGTAAGCGACACGCTCAGGCTTGGCATCACTAAGCCCGTCCAGTTGCTCCTGGAACGTGCTCGGTGTGCGCCAGGGCTCACGCGGTCCGTCCTGACTGGGACGTTCGCCGGCTGTCGGATCCCGATTAAGCAGTGCAGAGATTTTTCGAGGATCGAAATCGCTTTCACCTGGTGCGGTTTGTGTCGGCCGGTCAATCAGCTCAGCGATTCGATCTTCCTTCCGGCGTGACGCTTTGCGCGGCTTTGGCTTTTCGTCATCTGGTTTTCGCAGCTCGGACCGCGCCGGTTTCTGAGCTGAATTTTGAGCTGCTTTCGGCGTGTCAGCCCGTTTGCGACGCGTCGGAACAGGCGCGGTTCTGTCCGTCTTAGGTTCGTTGATAGTTTCAGGCTGGGCGTCCTGTTTGGTGTCAGTCTCCACCGGATCTGGTGGATCCGTTTTCGGTTTTGGCGGCGGCAAAGCTGCCTCCTTACGCGATACCTTCCGGGTAACCTGCGGCTTTGCCTTAGATGGCATGACCTCAGCGTCTTTTTTAATAGGCGTGGATTTTTTGGTGGCCTCCGAGGCGGCGTTATCGTCAGGCTTCCCGGATTTAACCGCGCTGAACTCTGCCTTTGTGAGAAGATCAACCGATACAGACTGAGGCGCCTTCTGCGTGTTATGTGCGCTGAAACTGATCAGACCTATCGTGAGTATGAGTCCGTGCAGAGCCAGCGAAATTATAAGACTCGTACGCAAGGAAATCCCCTCAACCGCGGTCTTTAAAATCTGTAACCAGCGAAATGCGCTGAAAACCTGCCATATTGATTTTGCCCATAACTTGCATCAGCTCACCGTAATTGGCGCGGGCATCGCCGCGAACATAGACAGCCCGATTTGAATCCGCTTTAGCGATCGCCGCTAGTTTTGTGCCAATCTCATCGAGAGTCGTTGCGGTTTCCTGAATAAAAATGGTCCCATCCTGCCGAACGCTGATTATCAACGGCTCTTTTTGATCCGCCTCGACATTCGCCTTGGCCTCGGTTTTGGGGAGATCGACAGGGATGCCGACTGTCAGATATGGGGCCGTCACCATGAAAATGATGAGCAATACGAGCATTACGTCTACAAAAGGTGTGACATTGATTTCGGCCATGGGCGGCCTTGCGCGTTTTTTTCCGCGCCGCCTCGGTGATGATCCATCATTATGGATGCCCGCTCCCATCCACCTAGTTCCGCAGATCGAGTTGACGTGAGACAATGGCCAGAAATTCGTCGGAAAAGCCTTCGAAACGCTGTGCGAAACGGCCAGCTTCGGCCGAGAATTTGTTGTAGAAAATAACGGCTGGAATTGCGGCAAGCAGACCAAGTGCGGTCGCGAAGAGGGCTTCGGCTATGCCAGGTGCGACAACGGCTAAGCTTGTATTTTTCGAAGCCGCAATAGACTGAAAGCTTGTCATAATGCCCCATACCGTGCCGAACAATCCGACGAACGGGGCCGTTGAGCCGACGGTTGCCAGGAATAAAAGCCTGCGTTCGAGCCGGTCCATTTCACGCATAATCGTGACGTCCATGACGCGCTCGATCCGCTGTTGAACGCCAGCAAGCGGTCTCGGCGTATTTTCGATTGACCGTCGCCACTCGCGCATCGCAGCCACGAAAAGCGCGATCATGGCCGTCGATTGGTTTCGCGAAACATTTGCATAAAGTTCGTCGAGTGATTGGCCTGACCAGAAAAGACGCTCGAAATCGTTTGTTTCTCTGCGTGTGCGCGCAAATAAGAATGATTTCTCTATGATGACCGCCCATCCCCAAATGGAGGCGGCGAGTAAACCGATCATGACCAGTTTGACGACGATATGCGCCTGCAGAAACAACGAAAGGAATGAAAAATCTGCCGCGGCAGGTTCGGGCATGGCAGGTCCTTTCGTCTCGTCTTTATCCGGTATCATTCAACATGCGAACGTTTCCGAATCGGCGCTCTATACCAGCACGCCGAAGCGCCTTGAACCTGTGACTAGAGCATCGGACCGAAAAGTATGAAGCGGTTTTCGGATAAATCCGATGCTTGAACAAATAGATGATAAGCGGCGCTGCGATTCCAATTAAAGATCCGCCGCTACAGGCCAATCCGGATCAAGTGTCTGACTGCGGAAGAAAACTACGTCTAAACTATTGCGTGTATAAATAAGGTATACACCTTAGTTGTGTAAAGCGACTTTTTAGTTGATCAGGCGCGCTGAAATCGCTTTCGGTAGGCGCTGCGGTTTCCCATCAAGATTAATAAGAACGACTTTGACGGTAACGCTGCACAGGACCGTTGGCCCGCGCATTACCTGCTGCGCCAATGTGAGGTGTGCCCCGCCCGCTTCCTGGACTTCCGTAACGACCTCAAGAACGTCATCGATCTTTGCTGGACGTAAATATTCGGCATCCAGGCGCCGCACGACAAAAGCCTTGGAAGCACCGCCGTCAGTCGGGGCGTGCAGATCGGCATGGTTAACCCCGATAAGCCGAAGAAGGTCGGACCGGCCTCTCTCGCACCAGCGCAGATAGCTCGTGTGATAAACGAAGCCAGAAAAGTCCGTATCCTCGAAATAGACGCGTATTGGCAGAATATGCCGGTTATCTTCCAGACGTCCCGAGAGCTCCGCCCAACTGCGCTCAGCTTGCTGCATCATCGGATTTTTGCGATCCATCGAAGAGGAACATCTGATCACTGGCTGATGCGGCAGGAGCTGCAAGCCCCAAATGGCGGAATGCTTTTAACGTGAGGACGCGCCCGCGCGGTGTCCGGCCCATGAAGCCTTGCTGCAATAGATAGGGCTCGACCGTTTCTTCAAGCGCATCTTTGGACTCACTAAGAGCCGCAGCAATGGTCTCGATACCAACGGGCCCGCCGCCATAATTCTCAGCGATACAGCGCAGATAGCGATGGTCCATGCCATCAAGCCCCTCATTATCGACCTCTAGCTGGCTCAACGCACGATCGGCAACGATGGCATCGATTTCCGGCGCCCCCTCGACAGCGGCAAAATCCCGAACCCGGCGCAGAAGCCGTCCAGCGACACGCGGCGTACCGCGCGAGCGGCGTGCAACCTCGCGTGCGCCGTCAGGTGTCATCCGAACATTGAGCACTCGTCCGTTCCGCGTAACGATTTCGATCAGTTCGTTCTCTGTATAAAAGTTGAGCCTGACGGGGATGCCGAAACGGTCACGAAGAGGAGTTGTCAGCAGGCCGGTCCGGGTGGTGGCGCCGACAAGCGTGAATTTGGCAAGATCGATGCGCACGGAACGCGCGGCAGGGCCTTCACCGATAATCAGATCGAGCTGAAAATCCTCCATGGCAGGGTAAAGGATTTCCTCGACCGCTGGGTTAAGCCTGTGGATCTCATCAATGAACAGGACATCGCGTTCTTCGAGATTCGTCAACAGCGCGGCTAGGTCACCGGATTTCGCAATTACAGGGCCGGACGTCATCCGAAAGCCAACGCCTAGCTCCCGGGATAGGATTTGTGCGAGTGTCGTCTTACCGAGACCTGGCGGACCTGCGAAGAGCACATGATCGAGCGCTTCGTCGCGCGCGCGCGCCGCTTCGATAAAAACTTTGAGATTTGCGCGGGCTCGTTCTTGACCGATGAATTCCGACAGAAATTGCGGGCGAAGGCTTAACTCGCCTTCATCCTCGTCTCTCTTGTCGCGCTCGATAATCCTGCTGTCCATGCTGACAACTTAGAAGATTCCCGCAAGCCCGGAAACGAGTAGTTTTATAATCAAATGAGGAACGATCAATGCAATTGTTCAGCGTCGCCTGAAGCAAATTTAGTGCTAAAGATATTGCCTTGAAAAATAGAGCAGGCTGGAAATCAAAAGCGTTATCCCGTTCAGGCCGAAATAGACGTATACAAGTTGAGTGAAACTGATTGCCTGAAATATTGCCAGGAAAACTGAAACAAGAAATATGAGGCCTACGAAAATGCCAATCCAAACGAAAAAAATCTTTTCAAGAAACGAGCTTAAGTTAACGTCTCTTGTGTCTGTAGTGTTTTTGATTTTAACAGAAAAGATGTCTAAACAAATCATGATCGATAAAATTCCTATTTGGCAAGCTCCTTGAGACCTTGCCTTATTAGCTCCTCTGTTTTTACGCCTTCACCAAGCCTCTCTGACACTGAAGCAATGGCAGTCGTTGCTTCTCCGATGCCATATCCAAGGTTTACAAGAGCCGAGATTGAATCGGATACCGGAGAGAGCTGACCGGACGCTGATATGTTCGGCATCTTCACACCGATCTCGCCGGTTGCGAGGAGGCCCGGTGCTTTGTCCTGTAACTCGCTTACGATGCGTTGCGCCACCTTGGGTCCGACGCCGGGCGCACGTCCGATCTGTTTCTTGTCCTGAAGAGCAATGGCATTGGCTAATTCGTGCGGCTCCAGAATACCGAGCACCGATAACGCAACCTTCGTTCCCACGCCTTGAACATTTTGCAGAAGCCGAAACCAGCTTCTCTCGGCTTCGTACAGAAAACCGAAAAGTCTGATCGAGTCCTCGCGAACATGCGTTTCGATTGTTAGCGTCACAGATTGCCCAATATTAGGAAGCTTCGATAATGTTTTACTGGCGCAATAGACTTCGTAACCGACTCCGCCCACATCGACGATGACCCAGTCTTTACCGACGCTTTCTACAAGTCCACGAAGCTTGCCTATCATTCTGATTACACGACCATCTCGTAATATTTTCTAAATGCGATTCGTCAAATTTTGCCCATTAGGAGTAATGCTTATTTTAGGTATTTTTGAAATTTAAGTATTTTTCACTATCTAAATTCTTGATCAGAAAAATTTGACTTATATCGCATCGGATTATTTGAAATATCCCTCAACATTCTTATTTGCCTGACCATCCTAGACTTGAATTAGCGTGCCGGGACTTTCCAACCGATTGACGCGAGCCCAACACGATCTTCTTTAGCTTCGCAGCACTGCGGTGATGTGCGTGGGTAATAGCTATGGCGAGGGCATCGGCTGCATCTGCGCTGTCCGGTTTTGCTTTGGGAAGCAAAAACTCGATCATGGCCCGGATCTGTCCCTTGTCCGCGTGACCAGAGCCGGTGACGGTTTTCTTGACAACATTTGGGGGATATTCAGCTACAACAAGCCCGGCACGCGCCGGCGCTAGCAATGCGATGCCTCGCGCTTGTCCGAGCTTAAGCGTGGCACGCGCGTCGCGATTGACGAAAGTCTCTTCGATTGCCGCCTCTTCAGGCTTCCAATTATGAAGAATTTTGTCGAGACCGGCAAAAAGTGCAGCGAGTCGATTGCATAATTCGGCATCGGACTCGGACTTCACTGTGCCGCTAGCAATGTGGGACAGGCGAGTGCCCGATAATTCGATGACGCCCCAGCCCATTCGTCTTAGCCCCGGATCGATTCCTATGATCCGAACAATCATTTCTGTTCCGCCGAATCAGACCATTTTTTTGATTTTGGCGAGCTTTGCAGACGAATCAGTTCCTGTGCAAGGACTTTATTCTTCTTATATTTGCCTGAAGGATAGAGTACCGAAGATCGTAAAGGATAGGAATTAATGGCCTATATCGGATTACTCCAATTGCGCATCACGCCATTCAAGTCGTCTATTGAACGAGACGATAGATTATCCATTCCTGGAGGAACTTTTTTTGCAAAAGCTTATAGAAAAATGTCTAAAGCTCAAACATCGAGGCGTGCCATCACGTCCTCAGAGATATCGAAGTTCGCATAAACGTTCTGGACATCATCAGAGTCTTCCAGCGCGCCCAGCATCTTAAGCAAATTTTCGGCCTTATCGTCATCGACCCCAATCGTGTTTTGCGGACGCCAGATCAGTCTGGCTCCGCGCGGTTCGCCAAGTCGGTCTTCCAGAGACTGGCTAACTTCATGAAGAGCGGAACCGTCGCAATAAAAACGATGCCCGTCTTCGTCTGACTGGGAATCGTCAGCGCCGACTTCGAGTGCAACTTCGAGCATTGCATCTGCCGATCCGGCTTCAAGCGGATATTCGATCTCGCCGACCCGGTCGAACATAAACGAGACGGCTCCCGTCTCGCCTAAATTCCCACCGTATTTTGAGAATGTTGAGCGAACATCGCTAGCGGTACGGTTTTTATTATCCGTCAACGTTTCAACAATGACGCCCACACCGCCCGGCGCAAAGCCTTCATAACGAATCTCTTCATAGTTATTGTCGCCACTCTCCTGGCTTTTCTTTATCGCGCGGTCGATATTGTCTTTCGGCATATTTTGAGCGCGCGCGGCGAGAACGGCAGCGCGAAGACGCGGGTTCATTGCCGGATCAGGCAACCCCATTTTCGCTGCTACGGTTATTTCCTTTGAGAGCTTGGAGAACATTTTGGAGCGCTTTTTGTCCTGCGCTCCTTTGCGATGCATGATGTTCTTAAACTTTGAGTGGCCTGCCATGGAATGTCCGTTGCTCGGCTAGAGCCTAATCCGCTCCGACGGAATCGAAGCGTCGACTCTAACCTTTTATTTTACCGCGCTTTCGGAGCGGCGAACCGGTAGCCACTTCGCCTGAAAGCGCTCTAGCTTACAAGTATGGAGGCAAACGATTTGCGCTCCGGTTCAGAGTTATTTCATGTGGGTTAGACTTTATAGAAACCGAAGAGGTAAGAATCCAGCCGTTGGTTACTCATGCCTGTCGGGGCCCTGGCTCGGTGTTATGAAGGGCACCGCCGATGCGAATTGGCTCTATGCTTAATGCAAGGCCTGTCATGTCATCAATCTCAATGACAACGCCGCAAATCGTCGCCGATCCCATCGCCGGCTCAAAACGATTGCTCGCTATCTTGCTTTGCATGCGTTGCAGCGGCTCTTCCTTGCGCATCCCTATGACTGAAAGATAGTCCCCGCACATACCGACATCGGTCATGAAGGCGGTACCGCCCGGTAGAATATGCTCATCAGCCGTTGGGACATGCGTATGTGTGCCAATAACAGCAGAAACGCGGCCATCTAAAAAATGTCCAACCACCTGCTTTTCAGAGGTTGTTTCAGCGTGAATATCAACAATAATGGCGTCAGCTTTTGATTTCAGGCCGCTATCGTTTAACTCGCGTTCGAGCGTTTGCAGAGGGCAATCGAGTATTTCCATGAATACACGGCCCATAACGTTCAAAACCATGACCCTGGCGCCACCGGCCGTATTGAAAATTCCCGACCCTCGTCCCGGAGTTCCCGGAGGATAATTTGCAGGCCTTAAAAGGCGCGGCTGAC
>CAZMAC010000079.1:0-10201 GCA_964564085.1 uncultured Hyphomicrobiaceae bacterium | reverse complement strand
CCAAAACAACAAATTAGAGCCTTGTTCCGATTCCATGTGAACGGAACAGGCTCTAGGTGCTTATTACACGCGGCGTTCTTTCCGAAGGAGTATAGCGATGAAACGATATCAGCATTTCATCAATGGAGAATTTGTCGATCCCGCCGGGGGCGGGTGGTTCGACACCGAAAATCCCTATACCGGCGAAGTCTGGGCGCAGATTCCGCGCGGCACTGCGCCGGATATCGACAGGGCTGTCGCCGCCGCCAAAGCCGCAATGACGGAAGGCCCATTCGCCTCGATGAATGCGACGCAGCGGGGCAAGATGTTGCGCAAGCTCGGCGATCTGCTCACCGAACATGGGGCCCGCCTTGCTGAGATCGAGGTGCGGGACAACGGCAAGCTGCTGGCCGAGATGGGCGCTCAGCTCAAATATCAGCCCGAGACTTGGTATTATTATGCCGGGCTTGCGGACAAGATCGAGGGCACGGTTGTTCCGATCGACAAGCCGGACCATTTGGCATTCACCACCCACGAGCCGGTCGGCGTCGTCGGGGCGTTGACCGCCTGGAATTCGCCGCTGATGTTTGTGGCGTGGAAAGGCGCGCCGGCGATCGCCGCGGGTTGCGCCATCGTGATCAAGCCTTCTGAATTTACGTCCGCTTCCGCGCTCGAATTCGCGGCGCTGACGGTTGAGGCAGGCTTTCCGCCTGGCGTGTTCAATGTCGTTGCCGGTTTCGGACAGGAGGCCGGCGCGGCGCTGGTCGAACATCCCGATGTCGCCAAGATCACCTTCACCGGCGCGGACACAACGGGCGCCCGTATCTATTCGTCCGCCGCCTTGCAGATGAAGCGCGCCTCGATGGAGCTTGGCGGCAAATCGCCAAACATCGTGTTCGAGGACGCCAATCTGGATGCAGCCGTTTCTGGAGCGGTCTCGGGCATTTTCGCCGCAACCGGTCAGACCTGTATCGCCGGATCGCGTCTTTTGGTTCAGAACTCCATCCGCGATGAATTCACGGAAAAACTTCTGGGGCTGGCGAAATCGGCAAAGATCGGTGATCCGATGCAGCCGGACACCAATATCGGACCGGTGACGACCCCGCCGCAATATGAGAAAATTCTGAGCTATATCGACGTCGCCAAGGCAGAGGGCGCCAGTCTTATCCACGGCGGGCGGCCCGCTGAGGTTCCGGGCGTGAAAAGCCGCCAATTCGTCGAGCCCACGATTTTTACCGATGTGCGTAACGATATGCGGATTGCACAGGAGGAAGTGTTCGGGCCGGTCCTGTCGATTATTGGCTTTGAGGACGAGGAGGAAGCGATTCGGGTTGGCAACGAGGTGGTCTATGGGCTGGCCGCAGGCGTGTGGACCCAAAATATCGGCCGCGCCGTGCGTATGTCAAAGGCGCTGAGGGCGGGCACGGTCTGGGTCAACACTTACCGCGCAATCAGCTATATGATGCCTTTTGGCGGTATGAAGCGCTCGGGCGTCGGCCGTGAGAACGGGATCGAGGCAATCCACGAGTTTCTCGAAACCAAATCCGTCTGGATCAATATCTCCGAGGACTTCCCGGCAAATCCCTTCGTCATGCGCTGACGCCTGCGCCGAGAGCTGAGGTGGCTCGATGCGTTCAAGCCGTTTGAGCCTCAAGTTCTCTTCGCTCCCGGGCGAGCGTCGTGATGCCAAGGTCATCGAAGATCGTATAGATCGCTGGGACGACGAAGAGCGAGATCAGCGAAGCGGCGATCAGGCCGAAGGCAAGGCTGGTCACGAGAGGAATGAGCACCTGGGCTTGCAGGCTGGTTTCCGACAGCAGCGGCAAAAGTCCGACAACCGTCGTCAGTGTCGTGAGGAACATCGCCCGAAAGCGGGCGCGTGCGCCAAGCGGCGCCAGATCGGCGACACGCGCGCCGGGCTCATGGCTGCGTTTGATGTAATCGACGAGGAGAATGGAGTTATTGACGACGACCCCGGCGAGCGCCACGAAGCCGAGCATACTGGGCATGGTGAAATCGAGACCCATCAGCAGATGCCCCGCAATCGCGCCGATAAAAGCAAAGGGGATGACGATCATAACCACCACGGGTTCGATATAGCTGCGGAACTGAAAGCTCAGCAGCAGGAAGACGCCGAGCAGGCCTAAGGCAAAACCGCCAATCATGGCTCTCTGGGTTTTACCCGCCTCGCGGTCTTGACCCGCAATATCGATTTGCACGGCAGGATGACGTTTCAGAAATTCCGACATCAATCGCCGGCGGAAGTCGCCCACAATCTCATTCGCATTGCCCAGCCGCGTATCGAGATCGCCTTGGACGCTGATGGTCCGTAACCGATTAATTCGGTTGATACGGGCATAACCGCGTTCGCGCGACAATGTTGCGACTGACCTCAGCGGAACCAAATCGCCACTTGTTGTAGCGATCGTGAAATCATCCAGATCCTGCAGGCTGTTCTGATCCTCCGCGCTGAGGCGTGCATCGATCTCATAGGCTTCCCGGCCAACCTGGATCTCACTGACCGTCGTACCGAAAAACGCCTTGCGAAGTTGATCGGCGATGGTCTGCGCCGTCAATCCAAGTGAGGTGCCTGACTCCGTCAGTTTGACCGTAATCTCAGGCTTACCGAGCCGCAGATCGTCACTTAAGTCCTGAACGCCCTGATATTTCCGCAAGCTGTCCTGAAGATCGAGGGCGGCGGCCTTCAACGCATCCAGATTTTCTCCCTGCAGACGAATATCGATGGCCCGGCCGGCTGGCCCGACTTGCGGCTCGGCAAATTTCAGGCTGATGACGTCAGGAATTTTGCCGGTTTCTTCGCGCCATGTCGCGATGATGGTATCATTTTTTGTGACGCGCTGTTCATTGCCAAGAAAATCGGCGCTGACCGTTGCGACATGCGGACCGGTTTCGTAGGCGTCTATATTCTCATTATAACGCACAGTGACGTTGGTTACCAATGACTGGCCGTCAGGCTGATCCGGGCTGTATCTCTGGTTGACGCGATCCAGTGCGGCGACGACGCGCCCGACGACCGTTTCCGTTCGGGTCAGCGGCGTTCCTTGTGGCAGAAGGATGCGCGCCTCCAGCGTATCGCCATCGAGTTCAGGGAACGCTGTGAATTTTATCAACCCGCCCGCCATCGCTGAAATGGCAATCAGCAACAGGCCGATTGCCGCCCCCGTCGTGAAATATCGCCACGCCACAAGCCGGTCGACAACACGCCCGATCAGATGTTCGCGCGACCATTCCACGGCGCCATTGACCCGGCGCTGAACAAGCCCCGGCTCAGCGTTCATCGAATGGCTTAAATGGTTCGGCAAAATCAAGAAGGCTTCGACAAGCGAGACAATCAGCACGGCGATCATGACAACCGGGATGACGCTGAGGAGTTGGCCAATGTTTCCGCTCAGGAACGCCAGCGACCCGAAAATGCAGGTTGTCGTTGCGAACGACGCAAGAACACCCGGCATCACTTGCTGTGCACCCTCGACTGCAGCGTCGACCGGCTTGAGGCCCTGCTGATACTTCGTCGCAATATTTTCCGCGATAACGATGGCGTCATCCATCAAAAGGCCGATCACAATCAACAGCGCAACCATCGTCAGCATGTTGATCGAATAGCCGAGGACAACCATCAATCCAAGCGCCCCGGCAAACGACACAGGCAGACCGAGAGCAATCCAGAATGAATAGCGAAATCCGAAGAAGAGCCACATGGCGGCGAAGACGAGCAACAGCCCCTGCCAGCCATTTTTCAGGATCATGTCCAACCGGTCGCGGACGATAGAAGAAAGATCTTTCGCAACGACAAGCTCAACGCTCGGCGGTGCGACCTGCCGTTCCTTCTCAAGAAAAGTTTCGATGGCATCGATAACTTTAAGTGCGTCCTGCTGCGCTGTTTTCGTGACATCGAGCAGCGCGGCAGGCTTGCCATTGAAGGTGATGCGCTGCTCCTCCAATTCGAAGCGGTCGGTAATCGAGGCGATGTCACCGAGACGGACCTGTCCGCCGGCCTCGCCGGATACGACGATCAGATTGCGCATGGCATTGACGGTCTGGCGCTCATCGGCGAACCGGACCAGAATTTCCTGCTCATTCGTCTCGATAGTTCCGGCGGGAAGATCGACGTTTTGACGCGCAATGGTATCGGCGATCCCGGACAGGCTCAGGCCGAATTGCTGCAGGACAATCTCGGGAATTTCGATCCGGATCTGGCGGTCGGAGAAGCCTTTGATCTCAACCTTCGGGATTTGTCCTGTACGGAGCATCTTCTCCTTGATATCTTCGGCATAGGCTTTGAGATCCGGTCGCGACACGGGGCCCGTCACCGCCACCGAGGCAACGAAATCGGTGCGTCCGAGCTGGCGGATGATCGGCGCTTCGGCATTGACGGGAAACTCGGCGATCGCATCGATTTCGGTCTTGATATCGGAGAAGAAACGATCGAGATTCGTGCCCTCCGTCGCTTCAAGTGTCGCCGTTGCCTGTCCTTCGCGCGCCTCACAACGGACTTCATAAACATTGTCGACGCCGTCGACAGCATCCTCGATGCGGCGGCAAATCGCCTCTTCGACATCTTCCGGTCGCGCACCCGGATAGGCAATGGTGACTTGCACCTCATTCGGTTTGATACGCGGGAATGTTTCGCGCTTCAGGCTCGGCGCAAGATAGAGCCCGATCGCCAGAAAGCCGATCATGAGCAGATTGGCCGCTGTCGGATGACCGGTGAAAAATCGGATCATTGCGTATCGGCCTTGGCAATGGTGCCGCCGCGCAAGGATATCGCGAGCGCTTTGTCTTCAACCGGATCAAGCAGCATGTCCGGGATTGCCGGATTTAAATCGCTGACCACAACGCGGTCGCCCTGGCTCAAACCGCTTTCGATTACGGCTTTGTCATCTTGCAGCACCCTGATCCGGACGGGCTGAATTCCAAGCCGGTCGTCACTGCCCACAATATAAATTTTGTCGCCGTGAAGCGCCGAACGTGGAACGACAATCTGATCTTTGAGAGGCTCAGCGCGAATTTCCGCTGCGACGAACATCCCCTTGACCAGCGGCGGTTTGCGGCCCGGCACCGCTTGGGCATAGGGTTTTTCGACTAGGACGATGGTGCCGACAGTCCGGGTTTTCGGATCGATCGTATCGCTGATACGGACGACATCGCCTTCCCAGTTAAGTGTTAGCTCATCAAATTTGAGCGACACCACCGCGCGAAGTCCCAGACTATCGACCCGTTCGCGGAAGGCTTCGGCCGTCACGACCGGCGAGGCTTTGACGGTGTTTCCGGCGACCATGCTTACGAAATTCCGGAACTGGCTGAGCGGGATCTGGACATTGACTTCAGCGGCCTCAATGCCGTCGGCAGAACCGAGACTGGTCCCAACGCCGACATATTGCGTTTCCTCAACCGAGGCCTCCGCAATGCGCGCATCGAACGGCAGCTCGATGCTTGTGCGCTGCAGATTGAGTTTGGCTGTTTCCAATTGTGCTTTGCTGTTTTCGATCTGCTGTTGCTGGGCGTTACGCTGGGACGGAATGAGCTGAAGCGTATTTTCCAGCTCCTGGACACGGGCCTGCTGCGTCAGTAAGGCGCGCTGTTCCTCATCCACGGTCGCCTGCGCGACATTGCCTCTGGTCAGAAGCGTTTTCTTGCGTTCCAGATCCTGCTGTTTCAGCTCCAGCGAACGCTTTTCGATCTCCAGCGACCGGCGCGCGTTTTCGTCCTGTGCTTTCAGCTCCGCAAGCTGCGCTTCAGCGGAACGGATATTGGCCTCGGCCTGCTGGATTGCGATCTTATAGTCTTCCGGGGAGATCCGAAGGAGTTCCGTGCCTTTTTTCAGGACCGCGCCGCGTTTGAAGTTCGGATTGACATAGGCGATGCGTCCGGCGACCTGTGCCACGGCATTCCAGGTGCGCGCAGGCTGAACGACGCCATAACCACTCACCGCAGGGATGAAATCGGCTTTGTCAACGTTAATGATGCGCACGCTGCGCGTCAGTTCCTGAGGGGTCTTTTGAGCTGGGGGCTCGCGAGATGAGATGATGCCGAACAGAACTGCTCCGCCGATCCCGATCGGGATCAGAAACAGGAATAAGCGCGTAAGACTTTTCATGAGGCCGAAATATCCAGTGAGCTGGGAAATGAAAACAACACTATCACTAAAATATGACGGCGTTAAAGCTTGGCGCTCAGCGAGAGGTTTGGATGCTGGCGACCAATGCCGGGCAGGCCGACAAATCGGCTATGATTTCATCTCCGATCGATTTCGTCAGATCGATGCATCCGGTTGTCGCCTTCACCCTGACATGAGCGCCATCTGGGTCAGAACGCTAAAAAAGACATCAAAGCTTTGCGCCAGCCTTTCAGATCAAGCGCTTTTCGCGACCGGCATTTCCTCCTGCTCGACCATAGGAATTGAGAAGAAGAAACTCGTGCCCTGACCGAGGCGGGATTTGCACCAGATTTGGCCCTTATGGCGCTCGACGATCTTTTTACAGGTCGTCAGACCAAGCCCGGTGCCCTCGAATTCCCCGTGCGAATGCAGGCGCCGGAACGGCTCGAAAATCTCCCTAAAATCCTTCTCTTCGATGCCGATGCCATTGTCGCGCACTTCGATGACGCAATCGCCATTTTCAAGACTATGCGCCTCGATATGCACTTCGGGCCTCTCCGCCTTACAATATTTAATGCCGTTACCTATCAGGTTTTGCATCAGCTGGGTGAGTTGCGCGCGGTCAGCGCACACAACAGGCAGATTATCAAAGATGACGCGCGCATTTGCGGTCTCGATGGTGGCGTCCAAATCAGCTGCCGCATCGCTGACAAGCTGATTCAGCCGGATATTTTCGAAATTCGGCTGCGCGTCGGCTTGTGTGTAGGTATGAAGCTCGTCGAGAAGCGTATTCATGCGCAGTGCGCCATCGGCGATGCGCTGCGTCTGATGTTTGAGCTTCTCGCGATCGATATCGTCTTTGTCGAGAAAAACATTCGCGATTTTGGCAAAGCCCAGGATCGACTGCGTCGGGGCTTTCATGTCGTGAACGAGCACCCGGGCGAAAACAGCCAACGCCCTCTGTTGCTCATCGAGCGCGCGATCGATTTCGGATTGCCGCATAGCATGCATCATGCTGTCACGCAGACGGGCCGGCGTGAATTTGTTTTTTGGCATGTAATCCCGTGCGCCGAATTTTATGGCGGCGCTGGCGATCAGCTCGTCGCCCTGGCCAGTTGCCATAATGACGGCGAGGAAGGGATCCGCCTTGAGCAGCGATTTGAGGCCGTCCAGACCGTTCTGACCGGGGATATAATAGTCGAGAATAACGCAGTCGAATTTCGTACGCCTGACCTGGTCCAAAGCGGATTGCACGGTTGTCGCTTCATGGACGTCGCAGGCGAAATCGACCCGCTCCAGACAGCGCATCATCTGAAGCCGGTCGCCCTCATCGTCGTCTACGACAAGCAATCTGATGGTTCTGGGCTGCACGGCATCGCTCCTTAGGGAAAAACAATAATCTGAGTGAAGCCGCCGATCATCTTTGCGACTTGCGGAAAGTTGAGCCCCACGTCGTTCTTGAGCATGTAACCGGCAACATTCAACCCATAAGCGTCTCGCCTGTCTTGATCGTGGTTCGAAGTCGTCAGCATAAAGACGAGTGTATCGTGAAGCTCGTTATCTATGCGAAGTTCATTGACCAAAGTCAGCCCATCCATGCGCGGCATGTTGATGTCACAAAGCACAACATAGGGCCGTCTCAGCTGTTCCCTGCCATTTGTGCCCCGCAGCAGGTCAAGCGCTTCCACGCCGTCTTTGGCGCGGACGATTTCATTGAGAATTTTTTCCTTTTGGAAAGCGCGCTCGATCGCCATGAAATCGGCGTCATCATCTTCAACGACCAGTACTTTTACCATTTGGGTATCCATTTAAGCTGCCGCTCCTACTGCGGTTATTTCTTGTTTATCGGGCCATGTGAAGGTAAAGCGGGTGCCCCGGTCATTGTCGCACGCGACTTCGATCCAGCCACCGAGAAGCTCCACGGTTTTCTTGACAATGGCGAGCCCCATGCCGCTGCCCTCCACCTCGTCGCGCGGTTTCAGCGTGCTGAACATATCAAAGATCTGCTGATGATATTGCGGTGCAATGCCCCGCCCGTCATCGGCAACTGTGAAGCGTAGCTGGCCGGGGAGCTGTTCCACTTGCAGCGTAATCGTTCCGCTATCGCGGTCATGATGTTTGATGGCGTTGTTGATCAGATTGTAAAGCACCTTTTGGAGCGGCAGGCGTGGGACTTGGATCGCGTCGAACTCCGCAGCCACATCGACCACAAATGACGGTGGCGGCGAGAGCAGTTCGAGAGTATCCTCAACCAGTGCGCTGCCGGTGACGATTTCGCTGTGGGCCGTATCCTGCAAACGGCCGACGCGAGAATATTCAAGCAGATCGTCCAGCAATTTCTCCATACGTTCGATGCGGGAGCGCATTATGCACATATGTTTGCGATCCTTCTCCGTCAGCTTGTCTTCGAGATCTTCCTCCAGCCAATTACACATATTATCGATCACCCGCAGCGGCGCCTTTAAATCGTGGGAGGCGACATAGGCGAACTGATCCAGCTCCTGATTGGACCGCTCAAGCTCTTTTGCATAAGATATGGCCTCATTACGAGCGCGCTCAATGGCTGACATGTCCCGAATGATGGCTGAGAAGACGATCCGGTCACCGACCAGCACCTCGTTGATGGCCAGCGAGATCGGGATGCTTCTTCCGTCCTTGTGTTGGCCCTTTTCATCGCGGATTACGCCTATAAATTTCTTCTCGCCCGTCTCGTGGTAGCGGCGCATATACCAATCATGGGCCGAGCGGTGAGGTTCCGGTATAATGATCGAGACGTTTCCGCCAATTAGCTCATCTTGCTCATAGCCGAAGATTTCGACTAGCGACGTGTTGACCTTTTCGATCGTCCCCTCTTCATCGATTATGATGACGCCGTTCGCGGAATTAGCGATGAAGCTGTCAAGCTGGGACGACGTCTGTTTGCGGTGCAAAATCGCCAGATCAAGGCGTTCGGTCAGATCGCGGAAAGCACGCGCCATTTCTCCGATTTCATTGCCTGCGCCGATAGGAAGATCCGAGATATCGGTCTCACCGGCCGAAAAGGATCTGATTTTCTCCGTCATCAGTGAAATTGGCCGCGTTATATGTCCTGCAAATACCGTTGCAACAGCAATAGCCAGCAGCGCCAAGCCCGCAGTGATCAGGATTGTCTGGTTGGCTCGCCAATTGACATCGGCCATTAAGGCTTTGTAAGGCGTAAGGAAAAACAGACTGATCGTTGCTTCTGGCTGATTAGGCGCGACTATGACGGGATAGCGGTAGCCGTAAAGATCCCTTGCCTTAAAATGGCGTTTTGTGGCTTCGTCGGACGTAAATGCCGAAATGAAATCCGGAGTAGAATGGGTGTAATGTCCTGCAATATGCAGCTTTGAAATCAGTCCATTGCGATCCCTGTGAATATAGCTTCCCCCTCGGTCGGCAATGTAGATCTCCGCTCCATGTTCCATTTCCGCCAATATCGGATGCAGGAATTTTTCAAAATTGCAATTGATGACGAGCATGCCGAAGGGCAGATCTCCGCTATCGAATATTGGCAGTACGGCACGTAATGTTGGGGTCCAACTTGGGTCAATATTTCCGCGTTCCCGGTTGTATTCAATATCAGAAAATATGATTTCACCCGGTCTTATATCGAGCCCTTTTTTAAAGTAGCTCTCACCTTTTTTTTCTTGTAGCTTATCTTTACTAACAGCTAAAAAACTTCCATCTTCTCTTCTATTAACGCGAACAATTTCTTTTCCGTTTTCATCCAGGCCGATGTAACGCATCTGCGTATAGTGCGGCCGCGCTTCCATCAACGAACGAAAAATCGTTGCGAGACGCCGCCGCCAGAGTTCGGTCGTCGATCCTTGCTGTATATCGAGGCCGTTATTCCGGATGCTTCGCATCAACCCCTGAATGGGCGGCGTGCGAGAGACGACAAATGCGTCGTTCCTCATCAATGCATAGGCCGTTTTAAGTTTTGAGGCTGCCAAACGTGTTGCGCTTGCAAGGCGTTCATTTGCGCGGTCAACCGCTTCCAGCCTTGAATGCAGATAATCGGCGCCGCCGATGAGCGTCGCGGATGCGAGCAAGCTGACAATGACCAAGCCTATGATCTTGGCT
>CAZMAC010000078.1:0-10214 GCA_964564085.1 uncultured Hyphomicrobiaceae bacterium | reverse complement strand
TATTTTATAGGGTTAGAGCAACTGTCCGCGTCCAATTGGACGCGCGTTGCTCTAGCGGTAGGCCTTTTTTAAATTGCTTGTTTTTGTGGGCACTCATAAGCCGTTTTTGAAAATGCAGACCGCATTTGGCGAACTGCATCTTCTGATAGCCAAGTCGGTTGAGCAATTTTAGATCCAATTGCCCAGGGGCAGGCCCTTCACCATCCTTCCAATAATATTGTTCCTTGAAGTGCCCGTTCTCATCGTACCGAGGTGGATCGAAGTCCAAGCAAGGATTAGCGGCAAAGACTGGAGAGCTCGGTAAGACGAGGGCTACCGCGATTAACAGCCTTAAGCGAAATAAAGACATGGGCGACCTTCAATCCTGGTCGATGTCGGCCGCTTCTGCATGGTTACATGCTTTTCTTCAGCCGGTTTTAAGGCTTTTCTTTCAAAGACATGATATAGGCGGCGATAGCGTCCAGCTCCGGTTTGGAGAGCTGGACTTGCGGCATGACCGGATGCGGATTGAGGACGTTTGCTTTGATTTTTTCCGCGCTTTGGCCGTCTTTGGCCGCAACGGCCACGAAACTGGGGATGTCGACATTGACGACAGCCGGCGCTTCGCCGGGTCCGACAATATGGCAATTTGAGCATAAGGACCGGGCAAGCGTTTTACCCTGAGTTATCTTGGCCGTTTGCGTCCGTGCTGGCTGTGACAGGCCCATCGAAATGACAGCCGAAAACGCAACGAGAAGACCTATCTGTCTGACAATCACTTTTCACCCCTTCTGATTTAAACCGCGCTATTACGATAAGGAGCTATAAACCTGCCTTTGCCCAGGCGAATTGATCTAAGTCTATTTTTACGCCTTTTTCTCCCAGCGGCCGCGTTCGTCCTGCTGCCAATAGGTGACAGCATGACCGTCCGTTTTCGCGGCTTTCCATTGCTCGCGAGCCCTGGCGCGTGCGTCCTCATCGCGACCATCGAAAAGATACACGACACGGCTATAGCCACCGATCTCGTTGCAATCGGCGCCATCGACTAGAAAACGCACGCTCGCACCATTCGGATTGTCTTCGCAGGCCGTCAGGAACACCGGCTGCTCACCTGCAAAGCCGTCGGACGCCTTGCCATGCGGCAGGAAACTTTCCTCCCGGTAAGTCCAGAGAAGAACGTCAAGCGCTTCAAGCCGTTCCTCACCGCCGGTCTGCACCACCGCCCGCCAGCCACGCTCCAGCGTCTTTTCGAGAAGCCCCGGCAGCACCCGGTCGAGCGGCTGGCGCTCAAGCTGATAAAACAGAATCTCGGTGCCTTGCCCACTCATGATTTTTTCCCCGCATAAGGATTGTCGGGCTTGCGCAAATGGACGCGGATCGGTACGGCATTGAGTTCAAACGTCTCGCGCAGTGAATTCACCAGATAGCGCTTATAGCTCTCCGGCACCCCCTCGGGACGCGAGCAGAAAATCACGAAAGTGGGCGGGCGCGCATTGGGCTGGGTGATAAAGCGCAGCTTGATGCGCCGGCCGGCAATGGCGGGCGGCGGGTGGCCTTCGACCGCCTCGCTGAACCAGCGATTGAGCGCTGCGGTTGGAACGCGCCGGTTCCACTCTTCATAGACGTCGAAAACCGCTTTCATCAGCTTTTGCGTTCCGCGCCCGCTCAGTGCACTGACGGGCATGACCGGAACGCCACGGATTTGCGGAAGCTGGCGCGCAACCGCCTCTCGCATAGCACGCAGATATTTGTCGCGCTCCTCAACGAGATCCCATTTGTTGACCGCGATGACGAGCGCCCTGCCCTCTTTTTCCGCAAGCGCTGCGATCTGAAGATCCTGCTTATCCAGCGCGCGCTCGACTTCGATGAGCAGAACTACAACCTCGGCAAAGCGGATCGCGTTCAGCGCATCGCCAACGGCGAGCTTTTCGGCGCGCTCCGAGACCCGCGATTTGCGTCTCAGCCCCGCCGTATCGAAGAGCTGGACCTTCCGGCCGTCCCAGGCAAACTCCGTGGCGACGGAGTCCCGAGTGAGGCCCGGCTCCGGCCCGGTGATCATGCGCTCCTCGCCCAAAAGCGTGTTCACAAGCGTTGATTTTCCAGCATTGGGGCGGCCGGTAATGGCGAGCTTCAGCGGCCGGTCGCGTGC
The DNA here is from genome assembly GCA_964564085.1 of uncultured Hyphomicrobiaceae bacterium. Taxonomy (GTDB): domain Bacteria; phylum Pseudomonadota; class Alphaproteobacteria; order Rhizobiales; family Rhodomicrobiaceae; genus JAHQVI01. The sequence goes on along the minus strand of CAZMAC010000078.1, from coordinate 8,086 downwards.
GGCTACCGGCTGCATCTCGGCTTGCGCATCGCTTGCGTCCAGACCGTCAAGAACTTCGGCGATCGCCGACAGAAGCTCTCCAATGCCTTCGCCATGCTCTGCCGAAATGGCAACAGGTTCGCCAAGGCCGAGCTTGAAGGCTTCGTAATAGCCGGCATCGCTGGCGCGGCCCTCGCATTTATTGGCGACCACGATCACCGGCTTGCCGGCGGCGCGCACCTGTTCCGCGAACTGCTCATCGGCCGGTGTCAACCCCGCGCGGGCATCGATCATGAAAAGCACGAGATCGGCCGCCCGGATCGCGTTCTGGCTTTGCCCGCTCATCCGAGCCGAGATCGTGCCTTCAGCCGCTTCTTCGAGGCCCGCCGTGTCGATCAGCCTGACCGTATGCCTGCCGATCGCTGCTTCCGCCTCCTTGCGGTCACGCGTCAGGCCCGGCATATCGTCGACAAGGGCGAGCCGTTTGCCTGCCAGGCGATTGAAAAGCGTGGATTTGCCGACATTTGGGCGTCCGGCAATGACAAGAGAAGCGGTCATGGTGATCGGCATAAAAAGGCGGGCCGTGTCCGGTCCGCCGTCAAAAAAAGCGCAGTGCTTGCCCGCGAGCAGCGTCAGATCTTCAATTATAACAGGCTGCGACGCTTTTCATCTGTTTGATTTAGCATCAGATTTATCCGAAAATCGCTACGCATACCCACTTCCGTAGGGACATGCTTTTCGGTCTGATGGTTTAATTCTTAGTTTTAGCATCAGATTTATCCGAAAACCGCTACGCACTTTTCGGTCTGATGCTCTAATTCATAGCGATCAGCTTGGCATCATCCGTCAGGACGAACATCCGGCCGCTGGCGACGACGGGCGAGATGAACACCGGATCATCCAGATCCCGTTTCGTTGCAATCTGACCGCTTTTCGCGTCGACGCCGACAAGAAGGCCTTTGTTCGACGCGAGCCAAAGCTTACCGCCGGCTAGCGTCGGTCCGCTCCAGGTGACAGCACTGGGCAGTGTCGAAACCCACCGGACCTTGCCGGTCTTGCGGTCCAGCGCATAAAGGCGGCTATTGGTGTCGACCACGAAAACCACTCCGCCTGCAACCCACGGTGTTTGTGCGGCACGAATATCGCGCGACCAGACGCGTTCTCCGGTCTTAAGCCGGGTTGCGAGCAGACGGCCTGTCCGGTTGCCGGCAAAAACGACACCACCATTGATGACCGGCCGAGCCGCGTCGCCAATCGTCGTCAAGGATGACCCGATGCGGCCGCCAGACACCGAGTCGGTCCAGCGCGGCGTTCCATTGCTGACATCAAGCGCGGCGACCTCGCCGGACGGATAGGTGACGACAAGCGTATCGCCAGAGATGGCAGGGCTGACATTGCTTAGAACGGCCGCCGTCTCCGGCAGGCCGCGGCTTCTCCATAATTCATCGCCCGTATCGGCGGACAGGGCATAAAGCTCGCTATCAGTATTGACGACAAAGACTTTGCCATTGGTAACTGTGGGTGAGGTTCGGATCGGTACGCCCAGCGCTTTTGACCAGACCGTCTTGCCGCTTCCCGCATTGAGCGCAACAACCTTGCCGAAGCCAGTGGCGACAAAGAGCACGTTACCCTCAGCAGCCAGCCCGCCGCCAAATCCGGACTCGGACTGTTCCTCCTCCGGCGTCAGACCCACCCGCCAGGAGCGGCCGCCGCTGAGCGAGAATGCGCTGACCTGACCCTCGCTATCCAGCGTAAAGACCTTACCATTATGCACGATCGGCAAAGCGATGATACGCCCGTCCGAACTGGAGCCGGAGCCGATATCCTCCGACCAAAGCGTCTTTCCGGAACCGGAAAAGGCCAAGTGTCCCGGCGCGTTGCTGGCAACGCCGCCCGGCTGGCTCCAGGATGCATTGCTCGTCGGTGAGGGAAGCGTCACCGGCTCATTCGATTCCACGCTTGCCGTCGTCCCGCCGCTGTCGCTCGCAAGAACGGAAATCCTCTCACCCGGCAGCGGGGTCTCGGTCTCTTCGAAAAGATTGGACACGCCTGGAATTGACGGAAGTGAGGACCCGCCCCCACATCCAGCCAAGGTGAGCGCCGCAGCAAAGGCGCAGGTGAGGACGAAGCCGTTATAGAGCTTGGCAGTCATGGGCTTCCCCTATTGCGTTGCGCTTCCCGTATTGCTCTCAGGCACTGAGCTGACTTGCTTCGACGGCTTGACAAGCAGAGCGAGCATAGCCTCAGCGCGCCGCCTGATTTCGGCCGGAGCAGAGGGATCTCCCAGAATTTGGGTGTAGAGTTTCTCCGATTCGACGGCATTGCCAGAGCGGAAAGCAGCTAAAGCTAACAATTCTTGTGCAGAATAACGCCACGGATTCGTGTCGGTATTAAGTCCTTCAAGCCGCGTCTTCATCTCGGCTTCATCGGCCTCGTCAACACGAAGCGCGGCGCCTTGGAGCTTGGCAAAATCCCGCAGAAGTTGATCCGCACCGCTTCTGGCGACTTTGTCATAAAGAGCAACCGCTTCGCTCTTATTACCTTGCTTGGCTTCAATCCCGGCCATTTCCAGATTGGCGAGCGTAGTGTAACCCTCGCCGGACTCCCTCGACAGCTCGGCAAATGCATTCAGCGCTTCGCTGTTTTTCTGCTGACCGATGAGCTGGCTGGCCCGGTAATAGGTCTGGCCATGTTCGGCTGCGCGCTCGGCCTGCCACCAATTATAGACGTTATATCCACCCACAATCGCGACGATGAGGGCCGCACCGGCAATCACGAAGACACCATATTTGTCCCAGAGCGCAGCGAGCTGCTCCCGGCGCATTTCCTCGTCGACTTCACGAAAAATATTGTCGTCGCTCATCGTTCATTGCGGCTTTCCAACCGCTACCTTTTGCTATCGTTTCTTTCCATAGCGCGTTACGGAAGATTTCGCTAGACCACGTTGTCCCAGGCGCTTCTTATCTTGCGGCGGGAAACGTTAGCCTGCGGTCTTCGACGGCTTGTCAGGCTTTGCCGCTGGCCCTGCCTCACCATCGCCGCGCATACCATAAACATGCTCACCGCCGGGAAATTCACGAGAGCGCACCGCGCTGGCATAGCCTTTCACCGCCGTTTCGATGGCCGCGCCAAGCTCACCGAATTTCTTGACGAATTTCGGCACGCGCGGGCTCAGACCGAGCATATCTTCAAGCACCAGAATTTGGCCGTCGCAAGACGCCGACGCACCAATGCCAATGGTCGGGATCGGGATTTGCTTTGTGATACGCGCCGCAAGCAGCTCCGCCATGCCTTCCAGCACGACAGAAAACGCGCCCGCGTCCGATACCGCCCGCGCATCGGCTTCAATAGCGGCCCATTCCTCTTGGCAGCGTCCTTGCGTTTTAAAACCGCCCATGACATTCACCGCTTGCGGCGTCAGCCCGATATGCGCCATCACCGGAATGCCACGCTCCGTCAAATAGCGGATCGTCTCGCCCATACGGGCGCCGCCTTCAAGCTTAACCGCGCCGCAGCCCGTTTCCTTCATGACCCGCGCCGCATTGCGGAAAGCGATCGGTGGGCTTTCCTCATAAGTGCCGAACGGCATATCCACCACGATGAGCGCATGACTGGAGCCGCGCACAACGGCTGCGCCGTGCATGATCATAAGATCGAGCGGCACGGGCACGGTCGTCTCATAGCCGTGCATCACCATACCGAGAGAGTCGCCGACCAGCAGAAAATCCACATAAGGATCAATGATCTTGCCCGTATGCGCATGATAGGCCGTCAAAGATACGATCGGGTCGCCCCCTTTGCGCCCAGCGATATCCGGCGCTGTCAGGCGTTTTATCTGCGATTGCTGAGACATTTCATTCCAATTTCACTGCTTCTGTTTGCACGGCGTTAAGGACTTATTGATGCCTGCCGCTATTAAATGGGGCAAGATGAATAGAAGGGAAAGACCAATTTCAAGACCGTTTGGCTTTTCAACCCTTAAATCCGCATCGATTTCTGAAGATGAGGCACCGATGGCTGGGCATTTTCGCGACATTCGCCGGTTCTTAACTCGCACTTTCTCACGGCGTACCGGCCTGTTTTTTTGGAGCGTTTGCCTTTTTTGCGCAGTGAATGGCGGGTCGCAGGCGATGGCGGGTGACGTGAATGTCACCTATTTGCATCCCGTCGATCGAACCGCTTACGAACGGGTGGAGCCCAAAGAGCTGCCGCCTTGCGATGAAAAACAATATGCAGCTTACAGTGACGGAAAATATCCACCTCCGTCTCGCTCGGTACACCCGCCGCACAAGGCGTTCCAGCCTCACCCGGACGCACATCCGCAGGGCTGGTGCGGGGTCGGGTGCTGGTTTTACCGTCTGCGCTCAGGATATTGCGGACGCGGCTGCGATTATTATCTATTTCGCCTGTATCATTTCCCGGAAGGCAAGTTGCATCGCCGGGGCCATAAAAAACTGGCCTGCCGCTAAGTCACAATGATTCCAGTCGAGGAATGCGAAGGTCGCCCCCGTGCAAGGACGATTTGTCCCCAATTCACCCAACAGATGTTGATAGTGCTGATTTATGTTACGAATGCATGCCGATTTTTCGCCTTAATTACGATAGCTTATCGGGAATGCGGCCAATACGGGCTTGCTCGGGGGTGAATCGTTTCCCTAATTATATTCATTATGGGTTCATTCCTGTTCCTCTCTTCTCATCGCAAGAATGACGGGTCTATCGTCATCTTGAAGGAGAATGGATGAAACGATTCGTTAGGTTTTCGCTGCTCTTGGCGGTGATGCTGCTGATCAGCGAAAAACAGCTTCTCGCCTTTCCCGATCCGGGCCTTACGCTTGCTGTTTTTCAGACAGATCAGCTGACCGTGGCCGGCGATAAGGGCAAGGAGCGAAGTTTCAGAGGCCGGAACCGCGATGAAGAATCGGGGCGGCGAGGTGTTGGCGCACGCTTTTGGGGCGGTCCCTATTGGGGATACGGTCCGCGCTGGGGACACCCTTGCAAAACCTGCCGCTCAGATTGCGAAAGCGACGAAGACAGCCGGCGGTGCAAAAAATGCCGCGTTCGCTGCGGCTGGTAGCAAGGCACCGGGAATTGCTGCCCCGGCAAGCGATCTTTCACGCAACAAACGATTATCTCACGTAGCTACCTGGCCTGTGCCTACGCCTGCGCGAATGCGATGGGACCCCTTATGGCCTCGCTCTAACCGGCTGAAATTGATTGTTAGCCAAGCGTTTGCGTACAAAATTAAGACAATTACAGCAAATTTCTGTACTATGCGAAAAGGCACTCAGAAGCGGAAGCATTTATGAATCTCGTTGTCCGGCTTTGGCGCAACAACATCACGACGACCTTTCTCGCTGGTCTTGTTCTCCTCCTGCCAGTCGTTTTAACCGTTATCATCATGGCCTGGATCATCGATGTGCTCAGAGCAGCGCTCGGACCAGGCACCTTTCTCGGCAATTTGCTCACGACAGGCGGCACCACGATTATTGGGCCGGGCTATGACACGTTGGCGTTTTTCCTCGGTATTCTGATCGCTATTTTCGGCATCTGGTTCTTAGGCATCATCGCCCGCAGCGCGGCCCAGCAAAGCATTCAGCGCGCACTCGACCGGGCTTTTGCAAAACTGCCGATCATTCGCACGATCTATAATCCGATTTCCCGTGTCGTGCGGCTTGCGACCGATAAGACCACGGGTGATTTTTCCGGCATGACGGTCGTCTCATGCCGTTTTGGCGGCAAGAAGGGGGTCGCCGTTCTGGCGCTTCTGGCCAATCAGCAAACCTATTACATCGGTGACGAACCGCGCTGCATGGTTTACCTGCCGACAGCGCCTGTGCCGATGACCGGGGGCCTGGTGCTGGTGCCCGAGGAATCCGTGGTCCCGGTCCCGGAAATGAAAGTCGACGATCTCCTGCGCATTTATTTTTCGCTCGGAGCCCTTGCGCCCGACACGCTGCCCAGCACACTTAAAGAGGTGGAGGACGATCCCAAAGCTGTTGCGGATGTTCCCGTTTTAGGCCGCACACCTCCTCCGGACAGAGTTCCCATTCCCAGCGAATAGTGATTCATTACTTCTCAATTGTCGGGATCAATCGGAGATTGCTGTCGATTAAGCCGAATAAGCCAGATAGCCGATATAGCTCGTATAAGCGGCAAGCAATGTCGCGCCCTCGCCTCGGCTAAGGCGCCAGCTTGTCGCGGCAAAGACGAGCATCAGAATTGTCGCCCCGACCATCACCCAGACATCGAGCCGGATAATCTCCGGCGGCATCGGGATTGGCTGCACCAGCGCCGTAACGCCAAGGATTCCAAAGACATTATAGATGTTGCTGCCGACAATATTGCCGAACGCGACATCGGATTCTTTCCGGATCGCGGCCATGATCGAGGTAATGAGCTCAGGTAGCGAGGTACCGATCGCAACGATCGTAAGCCCTATGATGGTCTCCGAAACGCCTGCGGCTTCGGCCAGATCAATGGCTGCAAAGACCAGCAATCGCGCCCCGAAAATCACGATCCCCAGACCGGCCAGGGTCAGAAGAATCGCCAGCCAGGGACTTAACGGCTTTTCTTTCGGTTCCTCAGCGCTCTCCGAAATCCGTTCGCACCGGTAGCTGTAAACCATGTAAGCAACAAGCGCAGTCACGAGAGCCAAACCGGCAGGGCGGCTCAAGAATCCTGCCAGGATGACGGCGGTGCAGGCAAGCGTTGCCATCAGAGCCATGCCGCCATCCCTGCGGAAGGACTTACGCGGCGTATCGATCGGCCTCATGAGAGCGGCGACGCCCAGAATTAAGAGAATATTGGCGATATTGCTGCCGACCACATTGCCCACGGCGATGCCGGGCGAGTCAACGAGCGCTGCTTCGATGCTGGTGACAAGTTCGGGCGTTGAAGTGCCAAACCCGACGAGCGTAATTCCAATGAGAAGGGGGGAAACTCCAAGATGCCGCGCTGTGCTGACAGCACCCCTGACCAGCAAATCGCCTCCGGCAACCAGAAGAACGAAGCCGACAATAAGTTCAATATAAACCATTTATTTTTCGTTTTTGAACCTTTCCTGGGCGGCCGGTGTCGACCCGCCTGCCATGGTATATCAGAGCGGCTATGGGCAGGTTCAATTCGCTTTGAGCAGAAAATTTATCTCATTGAACCGAAAGGTCACAGTGGGCTCGCCGCAATGCGGCAAAGGATACGCAGATCAAGCGGCAGAACCGAGATTCGCTGCCTGCTTCAGATCCCGAACAAAGGCGGCATATTGCTCGGCCTTTAAAGTGGCATCCGGCAAACGGAGCAGATAAGAGGGGTGAACGGTCAAAAGGATCTTGACGTCATTTTCGCCCGAAATCGGCTCTCCGCGTTCGCGCATCAGTTTGACCGGGCGGTCCAGCACGCTTTGAGCCGCTGTTGCGCCCAGGGCGACAATGACGTTTGGGCTTACGATGCGCCGCGCTTCTTCCAGCCACCGACGACAGATTTGGATCTCGCTTTTATTCGGGGACCTATGCAGCCGCCTTTTGCCGCGAGGCGTAAATTTGAAATGCTTGACGGCGTTGGTCACATAAATCGCGGCTCTGTCGATGCCGGCCTCGGCCAGCGCACGATCCAACAGCGCCCCCGCCGGCCCCACAAATGGCCGGCCCGCCAGATCTTCGCTATCGCCGGGCTGTTCGCCGACGAGCATCATGCGGGCAGCAGCCGGGCCTTCACCGAAAACCGTTTGGGTTGCCGGTTCCCACAAGGGACAGGCTTTGCAGGTCTCGGCCTGCGCTTTCAGCCGCTCAAGCGTCCTCGGCCCCGCTTCCGGCTCGCCATGGCTTTGTAATCTCATTTTGATCCTCGCCGCTGTTTCTGACCGTGGCGACGCTGCTTTTGCGATCATCTCCTCGCTCTGTTTGCGCGCGCCTGCAATGAGCGGTGCAATCATGCGAGCCTCCGGCAGATGTTTCCAATATTTCTTCGGCATCTCGCTCTGCATCGCGCTTATCTTCAGGCGCGCCGGATTGAAAATACTGGCGAAATAAGTCCGCCAATAATCCTCTAATGCATCCGCACTCGGAATTTCGTGCTTTGTAACCTCGCTCGGCTTGATAATCAGCGTCCG
>CAZMAC010000077.1:0-10276 GCA_964564085.1 uncultured Hyphomicrobiaceae bacterium | reverse complement strand
CCAAACAGAAATCCACTTATCACCGGATTCGTCTGTTTGGGTCGAACCACTAGTGTCCCGATTCCGAAATTCGCCCCCTTCTTGCAGCACGCTCCGTAGCGAACTTCGGAATCTTAAGGGACACTAGCACTTTGATTCTCCTAGTGTGATTTGAGAATCCAGAAGTTCGTTCCGGGCCTGCTGCACAATGTGATGAACTTCTGAAGCATCACACTGGAGTCGTTTCGCTTTTCATGGAATCGCTTGGGCGACTCTAAGTCTTTGTCTTGCCGCATTTCCGGACGGCGAACCGGTGTCCAGCCCTGTCTGCACGCGGCTGGCCTGCCCCCGAGAGTGACACCAGCCCCTAAAAGCATGTCCCCGTGGAGACGGGGATGCGTAGCGGTTTTAGGATCAAGCTGATGCCCAAGCAGAAAAGCATAGCCTCGTGGATGTAGGTCCAGCGAGGGGTTTGATGCTGCGTCGTCGAAATCCCTACGAAAGCAGGGATCTGGTAAAGATGGAGGCGCTCGAATATTGGATTCCCGCCTTCGCGGGAATGACGAAACGGATGCCTAGGTATTTGCTTTTGCTTTTTGACAATAAAGCGCTACGACTTTACCGCCTGATCCGAGATCCTGGCGAAAATTTCGTCCAGCTCCGCGGACAGCTTGCGTAAATCCTCACCGCCTTCATGGAAATAGGGCGCAAAGACGGTCGATGGCAGCTTGTAGGACAGGGTCGCGGTTTGATCTTCATTTTCGGTAATGTAGAAACGGATCGGCGCTTCAATGCCGGCGGCAATGCTGGCTGTCAGCATTCGCCGGGCGAAATCATTACGGTAAACGCCGATAATCCGATTACCCAGAATTTTGATGCCCTGCCCTGCTGCGCCCGCAGATGCGCTGGCTGCCGTGACAAGACCCATCTTGTTCGCCTTCACGCTGTCTTCGAGCCGTTTGACCAGCGTCTCAAATTGATGCCCGGTTTTCAGAACGCGCCAGCCCTCCCGCTCACCGAGTGAGCCGGCCCAAACCTGGCTCGCAATGGCCGCGATGATAGCGAAAGGTAAAAGCCAGCCTGCAAAAACCTTCATGCGAAAAGCCATCTGTTTCTCCTAATCGAGTTTGAACAAGGGCCGCAGCCGGACACCCAGAATGCTTCCCAGAAAGCCGAAAATCAGCCACCCGACACCATGAAGGCTCCCGGAGGTCACGCCGCCAAGAAAGGCGCCGATATTGCAGCCAAAGGCAAGACGCGCGCCATAGCCCATCATCAGACCGCCGATGATGGCGGCCAGCAGAGGTAGAAGTTCAACGCGCCAAACAGGTGCGTAGCGGCCCGCCAGGCCAGCCGCCATCAGTGCACCGAGCATGATGCCGAAATCCTGTACGCTGGTCGCATCGGCAAAGACAGGGGCATGGAGGGCGGCGGAATATTTCCAATAGGACCAGCTTGCCACGTCGAGGCCTGCGGCATCGCCGATCTTCGCGCCCCATAGGGCGAAAGCGGAGGTAATGCCCCAGGGACGGCCCAGAACGAGCAGCGTCAGCAGCGCCATGAGCGCTATCGCCACAGCCCCGCTTGTCTTCGACCAGGGGCCTTGGAAAAGCGAGCCATTTGCGCGATCCGGCGCGATCGCCCCATGCCTTTGTTTTTCCCAAGCAAGCGTCAACCAGGCGAGCACACCAAGGATGGAAAGTGCGATGATCAATCCAAGTAGGGGCCCGGCGGACCAGATGAGTGACAGAGGCGGTAATGCCGGGAGACCTTGCCAGGCATCCCAATGGGCAGTCGCCAGGACGGAACCGGCAATGAAAGCGGACAGCGTCACCACCATGCGCGTGCTACCGCCGCCGACCGTGTATAATGTGCCCGAACCGCACCCGCCGCCGAGTTGCATTCCCAGGCCAAACAAAAACGCACCGAATGCAGCAGCGACGCCAAAGGGGAAAATATAACCGGAAACGCTGAGGCCAAGCGCCTGCGACCAGCCGATCAAAGGAAAGGAGACGACGATAATGAGCGCAAGCAGCAGGAGCTGCGCCCGCAAGCCGCCGCCCCGGCGCTCGCGGATGAATGTCCGCCAGGCAGAAGTGAAACCGAACGCGGCATGATACAAAGCAATCCCACCAAACGCGCCGAGCAGAGCCCCGCCGGCCAAACGCCAGCCGCCATTTTGAGCAGCAAGGATGGTCAGCACGATGATGCCGGCCGCCGCGCCGAGCCAGACCGGCCCTTGCGCACCGGGAAGCCCGCGCAAAGCTGAAGCGGCCCGCTCCTGCATCACCCGGCCATCAGTCATCGCTCCCACCTGCCATGCTCATTTGTATTCTTTTTCAATATCGCAAGCGCGCCAAAGGCTGGAATCACGATGCGGTGAAAAGATTGCAAGCTGGGTGACCGCGTATGATCCGGGATGGATTGGGTTAGAGATTACGGCGATCCTATTAGGCGCGGCTCAAGTGAAAAAACTGCGAGGCAGCCCGCATTTCGGCAAATCGCAAATCGCGCCGCTTCTTGGCTTCGTAATCCTCGCCCCAGCTTTCAATCTGGAAATCCTCATCGACATGGGCAGCCGCCCAACTGTCCTCCAGCGTGAGGCGGCCTGACATGTGTGCGAGCGCCAGAACAGCCGAACCGGTCAGCGCGGTCATGACGTGGAGCGCGGTGAGGGCGAAGGCATCGAAGGACTTGCAGGCCGCGCGCAAGGTGGCAAGACTGTCAGCGGGCTGATCCACCGGCATAACGCCTTCGGTTGTGATGAGCTGCACGCCATAATGCTGGTCTGCCCAACTGAGAAGCGGGTCCCAATAAAGCTTCTGGCGTTCGGTCAGGCTTTGGGGGCGCTCGGCGCGATAGCAGATCAGATCGCGGGCGGCGAAGCTCAAAATGTCTTCTGCAACACTGTCCGAGTTCGCGCTCACCGCATCCAGCGCCGTATTAGCCAGCTTGGTCAAGGGCATCGAGCCTGGATCGATTTCATCGCCCTGCTGCCGCCATTCCTCCGCAACGGCCTCGGCAAGCGGACGGCTTGGCAGAAGCAAGTCGGCACGCGCAGGCGTTTTTACAGTGCGCCCATCAAGCAGGATCCGCCAGCCATTTGGCCTATCTTCGGCAGTTACATTTGTGTAGAACCGTTTCGGCTTTGGCGAGGGTGTTTCCTGGCCGTTTCTCATGCAACCGCCGTCTTTTTCATATCCGCCAGATGGTCCAGCAATTCGGCAAAGTTCTCTACGACCCGTTCCGCTCCCACCTTCTGAAGGTTACGCGCATCCTGATACCCCCAGCCAACGCCGATCGCCGCGACAGAGGCGGCGCGCGCCATCAGTATGTCGACATGTGCGTCACCGATCATCACAGTCTGTTCGGGAACCGCGCCCGTCTCTTCCATGGCCTGATAAATCATCGCGGGATGCGGCTTGGAGGGGGCATTATCCGCGGTCTGGATCGTCGCAAAGAGACCGGTAAGGTCCTGCTCATCTAGCAAATGATCGACCCCGTGCCGTGATTTCCCAGTGGCGACGCCGAGAAGCACATCATCCTGCGCGCTCAATTTCAGGAGCGTTTCGCGCGCGCCGGGAAAAAGCGGTGATGCGAGGCGCGCCTCCTGCCTCAAGGTGGCAAAAGCTGAACGATAATGGTCCGACAGTGCCGCCAGGCTCTGTGGATCGGTCAGGCCGGTCATCGCTTGCATCGCTTCCTTAACGGACAACCCTACATAGCCCAGGATTTGACGCCGGTCCGGTGCGGGAAGACCGCTCGAGGTAAAAGCGGCGTTCATCGCTTCGACGATCATGTGCTGGCTATCGACCAGCGTGCCGTCGCAGTCGAAGATGATCAGTCTCATGGCGCTTCCTTCTCGTCATAGCGATCAGGATCGAACCCCAAAAGACCCCAGCTCGCTATCATATGATCCGGCAAAGGGGCGCTGATGTCGAGCCTTTCACCCCCGTCCCTCGGAATGATAAGACGTCTGGAATGAAGATGTAGCTTCATATCGAGCCCATCGACGGGCAGGTTTTTATCCCCTTCATATTTCTGATCGCCGACTATGGGCGTTCCGATCATCGCCAGATGAGCGCGTAGCTGATGTTGGCGTCCGGTCACGGGTTTTAACGAGGCCCAGGCGAGTTTAGCCCCGGCCGTCTCGATCACCGCGTAATGAGTGATCGCCGATTGTGCCAGATCCTGCTCACCGGGGCGGGCTTTACGGACCCGATCGCCATCCGGGCCCGACGCCTTGACGAGGGCCGCATCGATTTTGCCTTGGGAGGGCTTGGGAACGCCTTTCGTGAGCGCCCAGTAGATTTTTTGTGCTGAGCGCGTCTGGAAGACCCGCCCGAACCGGCTCGCAGCGGAGCGTGTCTTGGCGACAAGCAGGACGCCCGAAGTATCTCGATCGAGCCTGTGAACGAGACGCGGCCGGTCTTTGAAACGATCCTCCATGCCTGCGAGTATACCATCAATGTGCCGTTTGGTTTTGGTGCCACCCTGAACGGCAATCCCATAGGGCTTGTTGAGGACCATGAGTTCATCGTCCTCAAACAAAATGATGTTTTCGATAAATTTGCGGTCGGCTTTTGATACGCCTAATGGCGGCTTCCAAGACACAGCCGCTTCTGCCTCAGCACCGGTGTTGCCCATCTCCGAAAGACGGCGGATTTTTACTTCGTCCCCTGTCTCCAGCCGTCTGTCAGGTTTGACGCGGCCGCCATTGACCCGGATCTGCCCTGTGCGCATGAGCTTTTGCACCAAGCTATGCGGGAGTGCCGGGAAATGGGCCTTTAGCCAACGATCAAGACGCATCCCGGCGTCTCTGGCTGCCACAGATTGTATGCCGTTTTTCACGTCAGCCATTCACGCACCAGCGCAAGAGCGGCAAAAAGCGCCGTGATTGATAGAGCGACAGATCCCGCCAAATAAAGCCCGGCCAGGGCATAGTCCTTCCGCTCAAAAAGTAAGGTAAAATCCAAAGAGAATGCAGAGAATGTTGTAAATCCTCCAAGGAACCCCGTTGCGATGAGAACGCGCATTTCGTTCGAGACCGTAAATTTATGCGCGCCAAGCCCAATCAGCAGTCCCATTAGAAATGAACCAATGACGTTGACCACGAGCGTGCCCCAGGGAAAGCCAAGGCCGAAAAGCTGACCCGAAGCAAGATTAAGAAGATATCGAGCTGCCGATCCAGCCGCCCCGCCCGCTGCTGCAAGAAGAACAAGCTTCATAGGCGTCGTTCGAACTCAGTTTTCACGCCGTATGAGACGGCGGCGCATCAATCCGGCAATGATCAGGCCGACAACAAGGCCAATGAGCCCAATCAGACCCGTTATGACGAGCCTGGCTGCAAATTCGAAATAGGCGGCCTGGTCCGGGCTTTCGAATTTCGGCTGCAATGTCTCAAATGTCGGCTGCAATAGAAGCCAGTCACCGACGGGGCCAGCAAGCCGCGCGCCGATAAGGCCAAATATCACAGTGAACAGGATAGCAAAAATAATCCTCATTTGACCTCCCAGAACCAGATCTCGCCGGAGTTATTAAAGCCGCCCAGCCAGCCGAACCAGGGGAAAAGCATTTTGGCGGAGGTGCGCCAGCCGTTCCAGAGATCGATATGATCGCCGGTCGGGCGGCTTGTATCCGTAGTGCGCCACCAATAGCCGTTAAAAAAGATGATGCCCTTGCGCCCATCCAATTCATTTGCAAAGTCGTTGGGACTTGTAAGGCTGTAGGCGGAACCGACCCCCGGAATGCTCGCGCGGCGAATTGCATTGGCCAATTCTTTGGCGCGAATGAAATGCATTTCGTCCTTTGGATGGTTGGTCAGCTTGGCCTGATTACAGGTAATCGCCCCTCGAATGGCACCGACATCGACGCCAGCTCTCTTCAGGCATACGCCCATTCGGATTGCGCATTGATTTTCAAAATTCGCAATTCCCAAAGTGCGGCAGGGGAATTGCTCGCCATTATTGGTTGGGTGACTGGCCCAAAGCTGATTGAATGTAACCATCTGCTTCCCCACGAAAAACCATAGCCTGCCCTATAGCACAGCTGAAACGATTTCATAAGCCGCTTAGCTCTTTTGCCCGCGTAGTTTCGCCCAGGCTTTCATACGGTCAGCGATGACTTTCTCCATGCCATTTTCGCCAGGCTCATAAAAGCTCTGACGTTCCATCTCATCGGGGAAGTAATTCTGGCCGGAAAAGCCCTCCGGCGTGTCCGGATCGTAGACATACCCCGCGCCATAGCCTTGTTCGGCCATCAGACGCGTCACCGGACTGAGAATATGCTTGGGTGGTGCGAGCGAGCCATGCTCATTCGCGGCGCGCGTTGCCTGGCCGAATGCCACATAGGCGCGATTGGATTTGGGCGCCGTCGCAAGATACAGCGCGGCTTGGGCGAGAGCCAATTCGCCTTCCGGCGAGCCGAGGAAATCATAGGCGTCTTTTGCAGCATTCGTCTGAACCAGCGCATGCGGATCGGCAAGGCCGATATCCTCCACGGCCATACGTACCAAACGGCGGGCGATATAGAGCGGGTCTTCCCCACCTGCCAGCATCCGTGCAAGCCAGTAAAGGGTGGCGTCGGGATCTGAGCCGCGCACCGACTTGTGCAAGGCGCTGATCAGATCGTAATGGCCATCGCGGTTCTTGTCGTAAAGCGGCGCGCGGCGCTGCACAATTTGAACAAGCGTTTCCAGGGTCAACGGCTCGCCCGTGCCTTCGCCAGAAAGAAAGACGCTTTCCGCAAGATTGAGCAAAGTACGCCCGTCGCCGTCTGCCATCGCAATCAGACGCTCTCGCGCATCGGATGTGAGCGGCAATGGCCGCTCCTCAAGCGCTTCAGCGCGCTGAAGCAGATTTTCCAGCGCGGCCTCGTCGAGACGCTGGAAGACAAGCACTGTCGCGCGTGAAAGAAGTGCACCATTTAGCTCGAAGGAGGGATTTTCCGTCGTCGCGCCGATCAAAATGATGGTGCCGTCTTCCATCACGGGAAGAAAACTGTCTTGCTGAGCACGGTTGAAACGGTGGATCTCGTCTACGAAAAGCGCTGTTCCTGTTCCTATTTTGCGGCGTGCGCGGGCTGCATCGAATAATTTGCGAAGATCCTGAACGCCCGAATAGATCGCAGAAATCTGCTCGAAATGGAGCCCCGCATGTTCTGCAAGAAGCCGCGCAACCGTGGTCTTGCCGGTGCCGGGCGGGCCCCAGAAAATAACAGAGCGTAGGCCGCCCTTACCAAGCATACGCCTTAACATCCCCTGCGGCCCAAGCAGATGATCCTGCCCGGCGACGCTTTCGAGGGATCGGGGCCGTAATTTATCTGCAAGGGGACGAGGTGCGCCCTTATCTAAACCGGCAGCTTCGAATAGATCGCTCATACAATAGATTAGCGCCTGTCACTTCCCTACTTCAAGACCAACTGAATTTGGTGGTTCGGGTAAAGACCATGATCCATCGGAAATCTTCAGCCACATATTTACCGAGGGATGATCACAGCACCGCTCGCATTCTTACGAATTTTTCTGAGGACTGGGGCTCACCTCGTGTTGAGCGTCTCAAACGGAGAAGTGGGATCCTTCCGACGCCTTCCATTTTTCTGATCGAGGCGGTTTCTTATGAAGAATTGCAAATCTTGTTGGAAAATGCTTGTCAGCTTCGCAAGAAGACGCTCATCTCTTCACCGCCCCGGCGGATTGTCAGCCCCCAGCCATTGTCTTCCGACTTGAGAAGCCGGCGCAGCTGCTTAACAGTGCGTACAGTCTGATCGTTCACGCGTACGATAATATCACCGGGGCGAAAACCGATGCGCCGGGCGGTTGAATGAGACGCCGTTTCCAGGACTACAACGCCGGACACACTCTCCATCGACATTTCTTCTGCCAAGGCTGGCGACAAATTGGCAACTGTTGCACCGGACAACGGATTTTCGCCTTCGATTTCCCTGATATTTCGTGGCGGCGTCTCAGGCGCGGCAATGAGAGGAAGTTGGAGTTTTGTTATTTGGCCTTTCCGAATGATGGACAGTTCCGCCTTGGCGCCGACACCCTTTGTCGCGAGGCGATATAAGACGGCTTGAGGGTCCTGCGCGGCTTTACCGTCGACGGCGAAAATAACATCACCATTCCTAAGCCCTGCTTTAGCGGCTGGACTGTCTGCTATCAGACTGACGACAATCGCTCCAGAGCGGCGCCGAAGCCCGAGCGCTTGAGCTATATCGGACGTGACGCTCTGCAAATCCGCACCGAGCCAGGGCCGCTCGACTTTGCCGCCACGCAAAGCTGAACTGACAATGACACGAACCATATTGACCGGGATCGAAAAACCGATGCCGTGAGAGCCGCCGCTTTTGCTGAAGATCGCTGTATTAATCCCGACAAGTCTACCGGTCATGTCGACAAGCGCACCACCCGAATTACCCGGATTGATTGCAGCATCCGTCTGAATGAAAAATTGGTAATCGGAAATCCCCACGCGCGTTCGCGCCAGAGCCGAAACGATGCCGCTCGTGACTGTCTGTCCAACACCAAACGGGTTGCCGATGGCCAGCACGATATCACCGACCTCAAGCGCATCGGAATCGGCAAAGCTCAAGTAAGGAAAGTCTTTCTCTCCACCAACGATACGAAGAACGGCTAGGTCCGTGCGCTCATCACGCAGAATGATTTTAGCGGAGAATTCACGATTATCGGCCAAAGCAATTTTGATATCGGCGGCGCCCTCAGCCTGGACCACATGATTATTCGTAGCAACGATCCCGTCAGGCGAAACGATGACGCCCGATCCTAGCGAATTTGAGAGTCTTGAACTGGGACCACCGAAATCATTTCCAAAAAAGCGCTTGAAAAAAGGGTCGTCAAAAAACGGGGAACGCCGTCTGCGAACCCGGCTACGGACATAGACATTAACAACAGCAGGCGCTGCTTTTTTTACGATTTTAGAATAGGAGAGGAACAGCTCGCCACTGCTACTGGGAACGGCTCTTTCAAGCTGGCGCTGGCGATCCTGTCCCGGCGCTGGCTGGCCGGTCAGAAAGACGGCAAAAGCAAAAAGTAGAAACCACCGACTGCGCATCATAAGCTTAAGGAGGGATGCCATGATCACAGCAATCCTAACACGCAGATCGTTAGAAACGGCCTGAGCCCTTTGACATTACCTTCACTGAGAAACGAGGCTGTAAGCTTCAGGCATTACTTTGAACGCCCATCAGGCGGCTTTGGATGAAGCAGCGGGTTCCGGATCCGACACAACCGGGCCAGAGTCTTGCCCTTTTGCGCTTTCGTCCCGATCCACAAGCTCAATGACGGCAACCGGAGCGGAGTCGCCGTAGCGAAAACCAGCTTTGAGGACCCTTGTATATCCGCCTGCTCTGTCCTTGTAGCGCGGACCGATTGTCTCAAAAAGTTTAGCAACCATCTTTTCGTCGCGAAGTCGAGAAGCGACGACGCGGCGGGCATGAAGATCACCACGTTTCGCAAGCGTAATCAGACGTTCAGTAACGCGGCGCAAATCCTTTGCCTTGGGTAAGGTTGTCACAATCTGCTCATGCTTTATGAGCGCGGCCGCCATATTGGCGAACAGCGCTCTCCGATGTTCCGCAGTGCGGTTCAGTTTCCGGCCAGCATTCCCGTGGCGCATGGCATTAACCTCAATTCTAATTTGCTTAGGACAAAGCCATCAGCCTGCGGAGGCGAGCCCTAGTATTGATCCTCAAAACGCTTTGCCAGCTCTTCAATGTTGTCAGGTGGCCAATTGGGTACGTCCATACCCAGATGCAGCCCCATACCTGCAAGAACTTCCTTGATTTCATTGAGCGATTTTCTACCAAAATTCGGAGTGCGCAACATTTCCCCTTCGGATTTCTGAATAAGATCACCGATATAGACGATGTTGTCGTTCTTCAGGCAGTTTGCCGAACGCACAGATAATTCAAGCTCATCGACCTTTTTCAGAAGTGCGGCATTGAATTCGAGCTCCGGCGTACGCTCCTCGCGAACCTCTTTACGCGGCTCTTCAAAATTCACAAAGATCGACAATTGATCCTGGAGAATGCGTGCAGCCAGCGCGACAGAGTCGTCAGGCACGATCGATCCGTCTGTCTCAATCTCCATTGTCAGCTTGTCATAGTCAAGAATTTGACCTTCTCGCGTATTGGCGACCTTGTAGGAAACCTTCTTGACGGGACTGTAAAGACTATCAACCGGGATCAGTCCGATCGGCGCATCTTCGGGTCGGTTCCGTTCGGAAGGCACATAACCTTTACCAAGCGAAGCTGTAAATTCCATACGAACTGATGCGCC
>CAZMAC010000076.1:0-10346 GCA_964564085.1 uncultured Hyphomicrobiaceae bacterium | reverse complement strand
GGGAGCGTAGAACCGCCGGGAACTATGGGTCTGATCCGCGAAAAGTCCTACGCCGCATTTTTCATCGTCACCGTCCTTTTGGGCGGGGGAGCCGCCTTCATGACCGGGCGGGCTCTGGCCAGAAGCTGGAAATCATTCGGCCGCCTCGTTTTCTATATCTGTCTGCTTGGCCTTGCGGTGCGTTTCCTGCATTGGGGACTGTTTCTTGACGCAACTTATGAGAGCTGGCGGGACGCGCAAGGTTCACTCCTGTCTTTGCATTATTATATTGTCGATACGGCTGTACTCCTGGCCGCAGCGGCTCTAGGGTACAGGCTTCAAAGGGCTGAGCAAATGACCTCGCAATATCGCTGGATCTATGAGCGGACCGGCCCTTTAAGTTGGAGAAAACGGTGAGGCGTTCAATGGCGCCCCATTCGTTGAAGGCTGCTTGATGCAAGAAGCACCAAGCAATTGATGTGTAGAAGGCAACGGAAGGGAAGTGTTCATGAAAAAACACCTTTTAGCTGCCGCAATTCTGGGCTTCGGCTTTGCCGGCCCCGCTCTTGCGGAAGACATTCTCGTCTCCACCGCCGGTCCGATGACCGGCAACTACGCAACGTTCGGCACACAGATGAAAGCGGGCGCCGAAGCGGCTGTCGCTGACATCAATGCCGCCGGAGGCGTGCTTGGCAAGCAGCTCAAGCTGGAAATCGGTGACGATGCTTGCGATCCGAAGCAGGCTGTTGCGGTTGCAAATAAACTTGCCGGACAAGGCGTCGTTTTCCAGGCCGGCCATTTCTGCTCCGGCTCGTCGATCCCAGCCTCTTCGGTCTATGCCGAGCAGGGCGTGATCCAAATCTCGCCGGCTTCGACCAACCCGAAACTTACCGATGAACGCCCAGGTCCGAACATCTTCCGCGTTTGCGGCCGGGACGACCAGCAGGGCGGTGTCGCGGGTAAATACATCGCGGATAATTACAAAGATAAAGTCGTTGCGATCCTTCACGACAAAACGGCTTACGGTAAGGGTCTGGCTGACGAAACCAAGAAAGCCATGAACGCTGCCGGTAAAGACGAAGTGCTTTATGAAGCGATCACGGCCGGCGAGAAAGACTACACCGCGATCGTCTCCAAATTGAAGCAGGCCAAAGTCGATCTCGTCTATCTTGGCGGCTATCACTCCGAAGGCGGTTTGATCGTTCGCCAAATGCGCGCTCAAGGCATGGATGCCACGCTGATGAGCGGTGACGCCCTTGTCACGCAGGAATATTGGCAGATCACAGGTAAAGACGGTGAAGGCACGATCATGACCTTCTCGCCGGACCCGCGTAAAAACCCTGCAGCAACGGAGCTTGTGAAGAAGTTTCGTGAAAAAGGCGTCGAGCCGGAAGGCTATGTCCTTTATACCTATGCTGCCTACCAGGCGTGGAAACAGGCCGTTGAGAAGGCCGGTAGCTTAGAGCCTGAAAAGGTTATCGAAGCTCTTAACGATATGGAGTTCGACACAGTAATCGGTAAATTTACGTTCGACAAGAATGGCGATCCGACCCTGCCGCCATACGCCATGTATGTCTGGAAGGACGGCACCTACGAGCAGATGTAAACGCCACTTTTCGTAGCAATTTGCGTTAAGATGAAGCCCGCTCCGCAAGCGGGCTTCTTTTTATTGGGAGAGTGCTGATGAGCTGGCAAGCCGGTCCGAGGAATCTTCTGTCAGATGTGGATGGCATCGCGGTTGGCCATTGCCACGATGCACGGCTGCGCTCCGGCGTTACGGTCATTCTGCCGGACGCTCCGGCCCGCGCGGCGGCCGATATTCGCGGCGGCGGGCCTGGAACGCGCGAGACGGAGACGATGGCCGATGCCGGTGTGGTCAACCAGATCCACGCGCTGGTGTTTTCCGGCGGTTCGGCCTTCGGCCTCGACGCGGCTACCGGCGTTCAGAGCTTTTTACGCGAGAAGGGCGTCGGGTTCGAAGTCGCCTCAGCGCGGGTTCCAATCGTCCCGCAGGCGATTTTGTTCGATCTTAATAATGGCGGCGATAAGGATTGGGGACGCCATGCGCCCTATCGCGAACTGGCTTACGAAGCCGCTTCGCAGGCTGCGAAACACTTCGCGCTTGGAACGGCCGGCGCGGGCTTTGGCGCAACCGTTGCGCAAGGCAAGCCCGGCAAGCGCATGATGGGCGGCATCGGCAGTGCATCGCTTGTCCGCGATGACGGGCTCGCCATCGGAGCGCTCGCCGCCGTCAATGCAGCCGGGTCTGTTACCATCGGCGATCAGCCAAATTTCTGGGCCGCGCCGTTTGAAATCGGAGGCGAATTTGGCGTGCATGGTTTTCCGCAATCGATTCCGCAAGACGCACAATATTCGATTTTGAAAGGCGCACCGGGTCAGAACACCACACTCGGCGTGATCGCAACCAATGCGGCGCTGACAAAGGCCGAACTCAAACGGATTGCGATCATCGCCCAGACCGGCTTGGCCCGGGCCATCGTACCGGTTCACACACCCCTCGATGGCGATATCGTCTTTGCGCTGGCAACGGGTGGGCATCCCTTACGCGATCCGATTTTCGATCTCACCGAACTTGGCGCACTCGCAGCAAACACGCTGGCGCGGGCTGTCGCACGCGGTGTCTATGAAGCTGGCGGCGTAGATGGCGCGGCCGATGTTCCCGCTTATCAGGATATATTCATGTCGAATGCATAAGCTGTAAATTCGTCAGACATGAAATTAAAGCGGTAAGCGACCCTTGTCTTTGCGCTGCAATTTTATTAAAGTCTGATCATCGTCTAACAGGGAAAGACACGATATGCCTCGAAGCCAAAATAAACACGCTGGACTGTCCGGCTGGTGGCTCGTGGCTTTGTGCGCGGGCTCCCCTGCCTGAGCCTGATCGTTCCCTGGTCTTTCGCAAAACCTGCTCTATTTCAATAGGTTCCGTTTAAAGACCTCTTCTCGCAACGGCGGCATTCCAGACATTTCGTAGCTTAATAAGCGGCGTGCTGACCGTTTGCCATGGCTTGGCTTTGCGTCAGGCCTGGGCCGAGCGCACGCCTTAGCGAAACAGCATCTGAAATCCGGTGATGACATGGTTGACCATCGGGGTCAGGCAGCGATGACGCTTGCCCGCGAGCCGCTCGACGTCCGCATCCGCCGTTTTCCGCGCAGCTACCGGCGGCGTTTGCGTAAGCTTGCAAGGCGCTCGACACATATTCGGGATCTGCTTTACACCTTTCCGGGTGCGGCCTTTATGCTGGCCGCCGGAAAGCACACGCATGGAACACGCGAGCAGGCCCTTAAACTCGTCATGGCGGGGCAGCCTCTCAACAAGGTTGCCACGGCTCTGAATATGCCCTTTTGGCTTCGACGTCTGCCGCCGGAAGCGTTCGGTGCCGCCTCTGCATATGTGCCGGAAGATGCCGATTTTGGCCGCAAGATCATTCATCTCATCCCGGAGTCGGCCGAGGCAACGCCGATGTGGCTGAAATGGATCGCGTTCGGGGCCGAGACTTGCGACGCGGCCTTCGCAATCTGGCTTGCGCGCCAGCCTGTCTTTCGCACCAATGCAGATTATGGCGCGCCGCTTTTGCCGCTCTCTGCCTTTGCCTGGTTCTCCCGCCGCAAAGTCGAGATCGCATATCAGCTAACAGGTACGCCCTGGCATGAGAAAATGAGCTTTCAAATTGCTATTCGGGAAACGCGCGAATGGCTTGAGCGCATCGTTTTGAATTTTTGTCTCGGCGAAGACCGGCAGGATCACAGATGGCATCAGATCCAGAAGTTCGGTCAATATCATTTCGTACCGCTGCTTACGCTTGACGCGCTTCAGGAGGAAGGACGGCGCATGCGCCACTGCGTTGCAACCTATTGGCATAATG
Source organism: uncultured Hyphomicrobiaceae bacterium (assembly GCA_964564085.1). Taxonomy (GTDB): domain Bacteria; phylum Pseudomonadota; class Alphaproteobacteria; order Rhizobiales; family Rhodomicrobiaceae; genus JAHQVI01. The sequence goes on along the minus strand of CAZMAC010000076.1, from coordinate 6,480 downwards.
TCGGAAAGGGCGGATGCCTCATATATTCAGTCCGCCTCCGCGACAAGCACGTTGCGACCATGGAGATTACATGCGCCGATATTCGTACCCGTTCCACCCGGATTGCGCAGTTGAGAGGGCCGGGAAATGCCGAGCCATCAGAAGACATCATGATCGCCGCCTGTGGCTGGCTTTCCAAGCAAGGCAAGTATCCGATGCGCGCTGAAGCCGCGCTCGGTAAGCTGGCCATGCATTGCCATCGCTGGGAGAGAATCTGGCAGCCTTTCTGTCAGGCAAAGCCTCAGCTGGGCACGCAGCTTTTGCCTGCGAACCTATCCACATCGACGCGCCTATTTACCGATCTTCAGGCGCTTGAGCGCTATGTGGGATAGTCAAACCAATGGCAGTTTCCTTAGCGCCGATTAACGCCAATCCCCCAGAATCGCATTTATGAGTGCTAGAGCGGCAACCGCCGCCGTATCGGCCCGCATGACGCGTGGTCCTAGCGATATCGGGTAGACGAAGGCAGCCCCGCACAAAAGTGCGCGCTCTTCCTCTGCAAAACCGCCTTCCGGACCGATCAGAAGAGCAGTTGGCCCGCGGGGTATTTCTTTCAGAGCCTCAAGCGGTGACGAGATCGGCGCGGCCTCATCGGCATATATGAGCGCGCGTTCCGACTCCCATCCGCTTAGAACTGCCTCCAGTTTCGCCGGCTCGAAAATCTTCGGCACGCGCAACACGCCGCATTGCTCCGCCGCTTCAATGGCATTGGCCCGCATACGCTCGATTTTCACGCGTTCGGCAACCGTCCGCCGCGTCATGACGGGCCTGAGCGCGGCAACGCCCATTTCCGTTGCTTTTTGGACCATGAAATCGAGACGGGCTTTTTTCAGCGGCGCAAAGAGATAGTGAAGATCCGGGGCGTCCATTTGCGGGCGAAGCCGGTCTCGCGCGACCAGCCTGCCTTCGCCCCGCTTCAGCGCGGCAATCTCGGCCAGCCATTCGCCGTCGCGGCCATTGAAGACAAGCACCGCATCGCTGATCCGCAGCCGCATCACATTGCCAAGATAATGCGCCTGGTCGCCCGTGCATTCGACCGACGCCCCGGCGGAAAGCGGGCTTTCGACAAAAAGCCGCACATTTGCCCGTGGCGCCTCGCCGCTCAAGCCGGGATTTGCTTTCTTTTCCATAGAGCGCACATAAAAGTGAGCTGCGCTTTTCTGCAAGCCTGCTTCGCTATAGACTGCGCCCGTTTGCGAGAAAAAGGAGCACAATGGCTGCGCTACAGGCCAAGACCGATCATCTCAGCCCAAGCGATGCGCCGCCCAGCAATTGGGTCGACCGCTATGCGCCTGAGGCCGTAAAGCCCTATTTGCGACTGATCCGTGCCGACCGTCCGATCGGCACCTGGCTGCTCTTATGGCCTTGCTGGTGGTCGGCTGCGCTCGCCTGGAATGCAGCCGGGAAGCAGTGGCCCGATCTTTGGCTGCTTTTCCTGTTTGCCGTAGGCGCAATCGTGATGCGTGGTGCGGGCTGCGTTTATAACGATATTGCCGACCGCCATTACGATGCGAAAGTCGCACGGACGCGCACACGCCCGATTGCCAGCGGACAAATTAGTGTGACAGCGGCCGCGATTTTTATGGTCGTTCTTAGCTTTACAGGCCTTGCCGTGCTCTTGCAGTTCAATCCCTTCGCCATCGCGCTCGGCATGGGCTCGCTCGGCATCGTTGCGCTTTACCCCTTCATGAAGCGCATCACCTATTGGCCGCAAATCGTGCTTGGCCTGGCCTTCTCGTGGGGTGCGCTGATGGGCTGGGCCGAAGTCTTTGCCGGGCTGAGCACGCCCGCTTTTCTGCTTTACGCCGCCGCAATCGCCTGGACCGTCGGCTATGACACGATTTACGCGCATCAGGACAAAGAAGACGACGCGCTCTTGGGGCTGAAATCGACCGCGCTGAAATTCGGGCCACGCACAAAGCCCTGGCTTGCCGTTTTTTACAGCTTAACGCTCTTTCTCCTGGTTCTGGCGGGCATCACGGCGGGGGCTGGTTGGCCGTTTTTCATCGGATTGTCGCTTGCGAGCCTGCATCTTGTCTGGCAGGTGACGACACTCGACATCGACTCTGCCTCCAATTGTCTGCGCCGTTTCCGCTCCAATCGTGATTTTGGTGGGCTTGTGTTTTTCGCACTTCTGGCTGATATGGCCATATAAATTAAAGATTGATCAAGACCGGCCATGGACAAACCCGCAAACGATGCACCCTTTGACCGCTCACTGGCGGAGGACGAGGCTCTTCTCATAAAAGCGGTCGAGGCTGCGGGCGATCTGGCGATGAGCTATTTCGGGCGCGGGCTGACCGGGAATAAAAAGGCCGACGACACGCCCGTCAGCGAGGCGGATCTCGCCGTTGACCGGCTGTTGTGCGATCAGCTTGTTGGCGCTCGCCCCGATTATGGCTGGCTGTCGGAGGAAACCGCCGATCGCCCCGACCGTCTCAAAAAGCGGCGTGTCTGGATTGTCGATCCGATCGATGGGACCCGCGCTTTTCTGGCCGGGCTGACGGATTGGACGGTTTCAGTCGCACTCGTTGAGGATGGCGAGCCAGTCCTGGGCGCGATTTTGAACCCGGCGAAATCCGATCTTTTTACCGCGCAGCGCGGCAAGGGGGCCGAGCTGAACGGACGCCCGATCTCAGTGGCGATAAAAGATGATATCGAAAATAGCCGTATCATTGCGTCAAAAGGCTATTTCAAACGGAAAATCTGGCCGAGCCCCTGGCCGCCAGTTGACACCTTTTGGGTCAATTCAGCGGCTTACCGAATGGCCCTGATCGCGGCCGGCAACGCCGATGCAACGGTATCTCTGTCCGGGAAATCCGAATGGGACCTTGCCGCAGCAGTCCTTTTGGTGCAGGAAGCGGGTGGGGCGGTGTCTGATGCAAATGGTGCGTCTTTACACTTCAATAAGCCGCAAACACGTATATACGGCTTAGTCGCAGCCGCCCCCAGACTGCACGCGCTGCTCGTCAGCCGGACGCAGCAGGTGGTGGCCAATTCTTGAAACTTTTTCGACACTTCGGCACGATATGACAAAAGAAACAGAGACAACACCGAAGCAGCTCCTCCATCTTGTCTTTGGCGGGGAACTTACAGACATCGAGGCGGTTGAATTCAAGGATATCGAAAAGCTCGACATTGTCGGCATCTATCCGAATTACAAGCAAGCTTATGACGCCTGGAGAGCGGCGGCACAAAAGACGGTCGATAATGCGATGATGCGCTATTTCATCGTTCACATGCACCGCTTGCTCGATCCAAGCGAATAAAGCGGGATGAGGAAAAGCGTGAAGCGGTTATTCGCTCGTCATCCCGCTTCTTAAGTTGTTAGAGGCAGCAGAATTTCTTTTTGCCCTGATCGCAAAGAGAAGATTTTGCGAAGTCCAACTTTGAGGGACCTGGATTTATGCTGAGGCGACTCCTGCGCTCCAAAGCCGTTGTTTCGGCATCGGGTTCGCTTGCGGCTGCTTACATAAAATTCGTCTGGAAAACATCCCGCATCATCTACGATCCCGCCGATTTGGAAGATCACCTGCGTTCGCACCAGCCCTTCATCGCGGCGATGTGGCATGGCCAATTTTTAATGATCCCGGCGGCTGCGCCCAAGGCTCTTCCCTTTAAATGCATGGTCGCACGTCATAACGATGCCGAGATCATCGGCCACGCGCTGGGCAAATTCGGTCATGGTCTGATACGCGGTGCTGGAGCCGGAAATCGGCGCAGAGACCGGGGCGGAGCACATGCATTGCGGGCAGCGCTTAAGACGCTGAATGCAAACGAAAATGTGCCAATGACGGCGGAAGTCCCGCCGGGCCCCGCACGCAAAGCCGGCATAGGTATCGTCACGCTCGCAAAACTTTCCGGGCGACCGATTATACCGGTCGCGGTCGCATCAAGCCGATTCTTTACCGTGCCGACATGGAGCCGCTTTACGGTCAATCTGCCATTTTCAAAGCTTTCGGTCGTCGCCGGCGAAAGGGTCGACGTACCGGAGGACGCAGATGAAGCCCAGCTTGAAGCCGCGCGGCAGCAGGTCGAAGATGGCTTGAATGCCATGACCCATCGGGCTTACGAACTTGCGGGTCGGAACGCGGAGGAGGTCATGCCCGTCAACTCTGGCGGGAGTGTCGAGCCGGGGGTCAGTTTCAAGCTTTATCGCGCCTTCAGCCGGGGTATCCATCCGCTAGCGGGCACGCTACTGCGCCGGCGCAGTGAGCGCGGCAAGGAAGTGCCGGAACGGCTCAGCGAGCGGATGGGGATCGCCAGCATTGCCCGCCCGAACCGGAAGCTGCTCTGGTTTCATGCCGCCAGCGTCGGCGAAACCAATGTCGTGTTACCGCTCATCAACATGCTCTACAAGGAGCGTCCCGATCTTCAGATCCTGCTCACAACCGTGACTGTCACCTCCGCGCATATCGCCGCCACGCGCTTGCCGCCAAATGCCGTTCATCAGTTCATCCCTCTCGATACGCCCGCTTTCGTCAAACGCTTTCTCGACCATTGGCGGCCGGACATGGCGCTGTTCATTGAGTCGGAGATCTGGCCCAATCTCATCATGGATGCCGACCGCAGGCGTATTCCGCTTGCCCTTCTGAACGCGCGGATGTCTAACCGTTCATTCAAGCGATGGCTGAAACTGCGCGGCCTCAGCCGCCCGATCTTTTCCCGTTTCGCCGTGGTGCTGGCGCAAAGCGACATCCTTGCCAAACGCTTAAGACGGCTTGGCGCACCGAAAGTCATATCGGCTGGTAATCTGAAATTCGACTCGCCGCCGCCGCCTATCGACCAAGCCGAACTTGCCCATCTGAGATCGATGATCGGCGAGCGTGACGTTTTTCTGGCTGCGAGCACCCATCCGGGTGAGGATGAAATCATTGCCGAGGCGCATCAGGCGCTCATCAAATCCCGGCCTGAACTGTTGACGATTATCGTGCCGCGCCATCCCGAACGCGGAGCGGGCATTGCCGCAATGCTGGCGGAACGCGGGATCAGCGCGGTTAAACGGTCGGAGACTTCGGAAATCGGCCGGGACATCAATATTTATATCGGCGATACGCTTGGCGAACTTGGCCTGTTTTATTCTCTTGCGCCTTTTGCCTTCATCGGCGGATCGCTTGTGCCCCGCGGCGGACAAAACCCGATTGAAGCCGTGAAGCTTGGGACGGGCGTTATCACCGGCCCGCATTGGCATAATTTTCCCGAGGTTTATCAGGCGCTTGCCGAGCAGGGCGGCTGCCGGTTCGTGACCTCCGGTGACGATCTGATCCAAACCGCCTGCGCCTTATTCGAGGATCAGGCCAGCCTCGACCTGATGAAATCGCGTGCGGAAAAAGCCGTAGCCGAACTCGGCGGCGCTTTAGGCCGGACATTCGAAGCTTTGGAGCCGCTTCTACCGCCGAGAGAGCTGCAAACGCTTGCGGTGCCGGGCGGACAGCCCTGTGCGCCTTGAGCCGCCGGGCTGGTGGTATGGCGCAAGCCCTGCCGACCGGCTTAAAGCGGCGCTCCTTCAACCGGCAGGTTTTCTTTACGGCGCGGTCGCAAGGGCGCGTTTTGCTCTCGTAACGCCCTATCGGTCCAGCCTTCCCGTCATATGTGCCGGAAACTTTACGATTGGCGGCGCGGGCAAAACGCCTCTGGCGCTTGCGCTTGCGGAGATCTTTGAAAGGAACGGCCAGCGCCCTGCCTTCCTGACGCGCGGCTACGGAAGCGCGCTCAAAGGACCGCATCGAGTCGATCCTGAAATCGATAGCGCGCTCGATGTCGGCGACGAAGCGCTCTTGCTGGCCCGTACCGCCCCGACGATCCTATCGAGAGACCGCGTGCTCGGCGCTCAGGCGATCGAACGTCTCGGGGCAAGCATCATTATCATGGATGACGGCTTTCAAACCCCCTCCCTCGAAAAGGATCTTTGCCTCATCGCCATGGATGGCGGGGCCGGTATCGGCAATGGCCGCATATTCCCGGCCGGACCTCTGCGAGCGCCGCTTTCCTTCCAAATGAAGCATGCGAGCGCCGCCGTTCTGATTGTTGGCAAAGAAAGCACAGCGTCTTTCTTAAATAGCGCAATCCCGGTGATTGAGGCGTGGCTCAGCCCGAAGGGCGACACGGAATGGCTGCGCGAGAGGCCGATCCTCGCCTTTTCCGGCATCGGACGGCCTGAGAAATTTTTCCAAACACTGCGTGATAACGGGGCTCAGCTTGCCGGCGTCGAAGCATTCCCGGACCATCATATATTTCTGGAAGCCGAAGCCCAAGCGCTCGTCGAAAAAGCAGAGAAAGCGAGCGCGATGCTGGTCACTACCGAAAAAGATTGGGTCCGCATCGATTGCTCATCGGGCCCGCTTGCCGAGTTGAAGGCGGCCGCCCGAACATTGCCGGTGAAACTGGTTTTTTCCGGTAGTGCGGAAGCGCGACTGCATGAATTTCTTCAGCCATTTTTCA